>JACMMR010000022.1 GCA_014378965.1 Candidatus Parcubacteria bacterium
ACATCAACATGAGTAAACCAATGATTACAAAAGATGGAGTAGCCTACGCCACCTCAACCTCACCAAATATGACCTATGATCCGGTGACGAAGATGCTGACGTTTACGGCGGATGGGTTTTAGAGCTTAGATTTATTGAAAAATAGTCAGGTAAAAATGTTAATTTTATGTTTTAAAATCCATGCTATATATGCTATAATACTCTCCATATGCCCAAATCACGAAATAATCAAATCGACAGTGAAAATATAGAAGAAATAGAGATTATTCCTCATCAGAATGTGATTCAAAGAAATATTGTAGACGAGATGGAGGAGTCATATATTGACTATGCTATGAGTGTTATTACAGAACGTGCTCTACCTGATATTCGTGACGGTTTAAAGCCTGTGCAAAGACGTATTTTATTTGCTATGAGTAGATTAGGACTTTTGCCTACAGCAAAATTTCAAAAATCCGCTAAAGTTGTTGGAGAAACTATGGGTAACTATCACCCGCATGGTGACGCTGCTATTTACCAAACTATGGTGAACATGGTACAGGATTTTAACATGAGATATCCTTTGATCTGGGGGCAAGGTAACTTTGGTAATGTTGACGGATATCCTGCAGCGGCCTCTCGTTATACAGAAAGTAAATTAAATAAAATTTCACTGAACTTATTGGCAGATTTAGATAAAGATACTGTTGATTTCCGTCCAAACTACGATGGTACTCGAAAAGAACCTTCTGTTCTACCAACTCAAGTACCAAACTTTTTACTTAACGGTACATTAGGTATTGCTGTAGGTATGGCAACAAATATTCCTCCTCACAACCTAAACGAGGTAATGGATGCGGTTAATCATTTGGTAGACAATCCAGATGCGACTGTTATCGATTTAATGCAATTTATTAAAGGTCCAGATTTTCCTACTGGTGCGATTGCTTTTAATCAAAAAGATATAGAACATGCCTGTACTCATGGTCGTGGTGGTGTTGTTGTACGTGGGGAAGCTGAAATAGTTGAGGAAAAGGCCGGGCAATCAAATATTGTTATAAACTCCATACCATATAGAGTGAACAAATCATCGCTTATCGAGGCTATTGCCGACCTAGTACGTGATAAAAAACTTGAAGGTATTAAAGATATCCGTGATGAATCAACAAGTGATATACGTATTGTTATAGAGCTCAAAAATGGTATGTATCCTCAAAACATACTAAACTATTTGTACAAACATACACAACTCGAATCAACTTTTCACTACAATCTAGTTGCTCTTGTTGATGGTGTTCCTCAAACATTATCTATCAAATCAGCACTTGAAAATTTTGTTGGCCATAGAAAAATTGTTATCAGACGGAGAACAGAGTTTGATTTACGAAAAGCCGAGGATAGAGAGCATATTTTACTTGGTTTGAAAAAAGCTCTTGACCATATTGATGAGATTATTGCCATAATCAAAAAAAGTAAGGATACGCCATCAGCTCATATTGCGTTGATGAAAGAATTTAAATTCTCAGATCGTCAAACTACAGCTATTTTGGAAATGAAATTGGCACGTCTGGCGTCGCTTGAGAGAAAGAAAATTGAAGATGAGTTGAAAGCATTACAGGCGATTATAAAAGATTTGAAAGATATTCTTAAGAATACTTCAAGAATTTTGACCATCATAAAAGATGAATCAAATGCAATTAAAGAAAAATTTGGTGATGTTAGAAGAACTCGGATTGTAAAAAGTGGTGTTGCCAACGTTGGGGTTGAAGACGTTATTCCAGATCAAGAGTCAGTGCTTGTACTTACTGCCGGCGGATACATCAAACGTACAAATCCTGACGAATATAAGAAACAGAGAAGAGGAGGTGTTGGCGTTGTTGATGTTGACGTGAAAGAAGAAGATTTTATAACTCATCTTGTTTCAGCCACAATGCATAACGAACTCCTATTTTTTACAGATAAAGGTAAGACTTATCAAATAAAGATGTATGATATTCCTGAAGGAAAGCGTGCAACAAGAGGGAAGTCAATAATGAATTTCCTTTCTCTGGCTCAAGATGAAAAAGTAACTTCTATTCTCCCTATGCCAAAAGAAGTAAAAAAAGTTGATGATATATCGTTAATGTTGATTACTAAGCTTGGTACAGGAAAGCGTGTAAACCTTTCTTCATTCCGAGACGTACGACGAAGCGGAATTATAGCTATTTCACTAGATGCTGCGGACAGCTTGATCTCTGCTTCTTTTGTAAATGAAAAAGATTCTATGATTTTGGTTGCAACTGATGCACAATCAATTCGATTTTCTATAAATGAGATTCGAGAAATGGGTAGATCAGCTGGTGGTGTACGTGCAATGAAGCTCGATAAAGATGTTTTTATTATTGGTGCTATACCAGTAAAATTTGGTTCAAAAGATGATGCAGAACTTCTTACGGTTTCAGCAAATGGGTATGGTAAAAAAACTTCACTTTCAGAATATAAGATTCAAGGACGTGGAGGTTCGGGAATAAAAACTTTCAAAGTTACAAGTAAAACTGGTAATCTAATTGCTTCACAAGTTGTAACACCAGAGTTAGATGAGATTGTGGCTATAAGTAAGAAGAGTCAGGTAATCCGATGTGAATTAAAAGAGATTCCAAATCTCGGTAGAGACACACAAGGTGTGCGAGTTATGAAATTACGCGAAGGAGATAGCCTCGCATCAGTTATAGGGGTATAATACTATCAAAGCAAAGTAATAATTAAAAAATAAAATGAGCTCATCCAAAGATTTAAATATATTTCAGGTTTTAACAATAGTTGTTTTTCTTGTCATAGGGATCATTGGTATTGCAATGTTTGCTACTGGTAAAACTGGTATCGGTGGATCAACTTACAAAGCAATTATTTGGGGTGTTCTACCAAAAACAAGTATTGACGCAGGACTCGAGTCTTTTAGTATTAGAGGACAAGATCCAAGCTTCACATATATAGAGTATCCTGAAGAAGGTTTTGAACAGGCTATATTAAAAGCTATTGCCGAAGGCAATGGACCAGACGCGATTATTTTTCCTGATTATATGTATTATGGTCAAATGAATAAATTACTTACTATTCCAAATACTACAGTAACAGCTCAAGATTATACCAATACATATCTAGATATAGCACGCAAATTTACAGTTCAAGGTGGTATAAAAGCTTTTCCCATCCTGATTGATCCACTGGTGATGTATTATAATGTAAATATATTAAAATCAGAAGGAATTCTTATACCACCAAAAGATTGGGTTGAATTTGCGAACCTGACTGAGAAAGTAGTTCGTAAACGAGACAATGGAATTATCGATAGAGCATATACAGCATTAGGTGAATATGACAATATTGATCATGCTAAAGACATACTCTTTGCAATGTTAGCACAAGTTGGAGTGAATTTATCTTTTTATGACATACAACAAGGCTCATATGTATCTGGATTGATCAATCAGGTGACATCAAGTCGATTATCTCGAGAAGTTTTGATTTTCTACACAGAATTTGCAAATCCTACAAAAACTTCTTATACTTGGAATAAATCTTTCAAATCATCACGGGAAGCATTTTTGGCAGGAGACTTAGCGATTTATTTTGGACCTGGATCTGAAGTTGAATACATGAGAACCCGTAATCCAAATTTAAATTTTGCGATTGCATCAGTACCTCAAGCTTATCAGGACAAAAAAGTTACTCAAGCCAAAGTGTATTCTCTCGGTTTTATGGTAACTTCAAAAAATCCTAATGCGACGTATCAAAATGTAATGAGTTTTTTCAATACATTTGAGATGAATAAGTCGTTGTCAGATTCAATACACCTGGCATCAGCTCGTCGAGATGTATTATTAAAATCAGAACTAGCAAAAACCAATGCAGATGTTGCAGTTATAAACAATTCTGCAATTTATGCTGAGACCTGGCTCGATCCCGATGCAAATTTAACTGATACTATTTTATCTAAAATGATAACTGCGGTTGTGAGTGGTACTCAAAATATCTCTGATGCTATTAATGATGCATCTGAGCGATTGGATAGATTATATTTAATACATTAATATGATATTATAAATATATGGAATTTTTCCCAAGTTTATCACAATGTTTTTCAAAAACAGATGCAGCAGGTAATATAAATGGCGGCTGCGGGTGGGCAGAGTTAGGTCCGATTATGAACCAATTACTTTCTAATATTTTGAAGCTTGGGCTTTTTATAGCTGTACTGATGATATTTTATGCTGGATATATTCTCGTGAATGGTCAGGGTTCTGCAGAATCACGTAGTCGTGTAAAAAAGATATTCATAGGAATTGTTATTGGTATAATCTTGCTCGTTGGTTCATATTACATAGTAGAATTTGTGTTAGATACGTTGAATGTGAGTAAGGAATATAGAGGTGGTGCGATTAAAAAAAGAAATTAATATATAATATACATATGAAAAATTTTAAGAAAATAATGATTATAGTGATGTTGTTGATGGTGTCGGTAGCCAGGGGTACTGTTTTAGCAAATCCAAATGGCAATCCATCAAAATCTGATACAGAAACTGTTGCTCGACCAATTTTTATTCCACCTCTTGGTGATGGGGCTGCCGGTGGATCAGACCTTAAAACTATTTTTTTAAACGTTCTTGATGTGGTACAAACAATAATGATTATGCTTACAACTCTCTACCTTATATTTGCGGGTTTTATGTTTGTGACAGCAAAAGGTGATCCAGGAAAGCTTAAAAAAGCCCGTGATGCATTACTTTGGGGACTTGTTGGTGCAGCTTTAATACTATGTGCTGAAGTATTGGCTTATGGCATTGGGGATACCGTTAAAGAAGTTTTTAAAGGAAAATAATTAAATCATAAACTAATAAAATAAATACATGAAAAAAATAGTCCTCGTAACAATAATCATGATGCTTACTATGTACATAGGTCAAGTTTCCGCTTTTAGTTTTAGTGATATGTTCGGAGGTGGGGCAGATGACAGCAGTGCAGTCGGTGCTGGAGTTGATGATACAAATTTTTCAGGAACCGGACCAGATACTAATTTTTCAGGAACGGGTTCTGATACTAACTTTTCAGGAACCGGACCTGATACAAATTTTTCAGGAACGGGTTCTGATACTTACTTCTCAGGTACAGGTCCAGATACTAACTTTTCTGGAACCGGCTCTGATACAAATTATAATGTCATGATGGGGGGAAATAATAATGATGCTGTGGGGGGAGGGCTAGGTAATTCAAATGATAATCCAGAACTTTATAATAAAAATCCATTTTCAAACTCTGGAAATAACGGTGTGCCAAAACTTTCATTAAAGGGAATAGTTTATTGGTTAATTGGTTTAATGAATCAATTAGTATATTTAATCATAGGTGCCGCTCTCGTTTCATTTTTATATGGAATATTAAAACTTTCATTTATTGATGGACATAAACCTGAGGCTCGTGAACAAGCTAGGAAATTTATGTTTTGGGGAATTGTTTCGCTTTTTGTAATGATGTCAGTGTGGGGATTAGTTAATGTATTAAAAGTTTCATTTTTTGGGCCTGGTGACTTGATTATACCAAGACTTAAGTAGTATACTATCTATATCATTATAAATAATAAAAATATTAAACAATACCAAACAACATGAAAAAAATACTCGCATTATTAGCTTCAATAGCACCTGCACTTATAGTAGCAGCAGGGGAAACTTCACCAGCAGGTTCAGCAGCTCGTAGCATTGACGGTATCCTTAACTGGCTCATAGGATTAGCAGCACGTGCACTACCACTTCTTATATTAGCCGCACTTGTACTATTCCTGTTCGGTATTGTAAGAAGATTCTTTTGGGCAAAGGAAGGAACAGATAAAGGTGAAGCTGGTAAATTTATACTTTGGGGTATTGTGGCATTGTTTGTGATGGTATCAGTATGGGGACTTGTAAACGTTTTGAAAGGTACATTTAATCTAGACACAAATAATATTCCTGCAGCTCCAGCTATTCCGTATCAAAGATCATATGAAGCTCAGCCTGGAACAAGTCAATAATATTTAAATAGTTTTACAAAAAAGATTTGAAGTGTATAGCCTCAAATCTTTTTTTGTTATTAACGACGTAATGAAAGAGAAATGAAAGTGTTAACATTTTCATTTCCGAACTGAGGAGTTAACTGATTACCACCTAGATGCTTTGCGTCTAGGTGGTAATCATTATATAATTATTTTATATGCAAAAAGTCTATTCAATAATATCAAATATTAATGATATTATTATCAACCCTATCATCCTTTTGTTGTTTATGGTGGCGTTACTTTATTTTATTTATGGAGTGTTTGAGTATATGTGGAAATCGAGATCAGATCCAGCTAAAATGAAGGAAGGTAGGTTACATATGGGTTGGGGTTTATTTGGAATGTTTGTTATGATCTCGGTGTTTGGTTTCTTTAAAATTCTGATCAATAGTGTACCGGTAAGTGAGAGATCAAAAACTAATGTAAATAGAGTGATGAATTTTGATAAGTAATGCCACAAGGGCACTTCTATATTCCTAATACACTTCGTTCATAACGACTATATGTCTACCACAAGGGCACTTCTATTTTGATAAATCAAAATAAGTCGTAAAGAAATAGCGCCCACCTGATGAACAGGGGGCGCTTTTTGATGGTTGGTTACGTCACTCTTTCCGTCCCATCTTGAGGGAAAGAGGTTTTCCTTCGTACGGAATGAACCGTACGGCGGTTGTTGTGAGCCGGTAGGCATCGAAGTCTTTTCGATCCCAAGGTGAGGTGGATATTACCCCATCCTCACCTCTGAGGTATACTTGTTCCGATTGGACTTCGTATTTCATTGCTTTTTTTGTTCCACCTGCATCATATTCAACGATGCAATCTTCTTTTATCCGTTGCCGGTAGTTGAAGTTGTGGTCCAAGTTAAGCCATGCTGTTGGCTCGGTTGGGGGGGTTGTCGGGATCTGCCATTCGTAATCCACTCCTTTGGAATCAAACTTCCAACCGTTGGAAATGACTGGTTGAGGAGGGGTTGGTGCAGGGGTTGGAACGGGTGGTTTAATTGTTACGATTTTTGATTCAGACTTTACTGAATTACGAATGCTGTACGTGAATTTAATCACGGTTACTGTAACAATTAATAAAACTAGGAAGGCAATTATTTTTTTATTCTTCATGGCTATAGGTTCTACTGCTATATTATAGCACCATTTATATGGTTTTGTCAAGTAATACAAAAAAATAACCCAGGGGTCCGGTTAGGGACCTCTGGGTTGGTTTGGGTTAGAGTTTGGTGTAAGGTTGAACTTTACCTCCGCCTTTAATCTCGGTGGATTTGGTTAATCCACGGATTTTACGGGCTTCATCCATAGCTTCTGGCGATACTTTTGCTTTTCCGATTTTTTTCGCCTGCACCAGGAACGCATCAGTATCCTCTAATTCACGTTCATCGGCAGCGGTTTGGCGGATTTTATTGACTGCGTTCTGCACTTGTTGTTCGATGATTTTCGCAGGTAACTCGATATCGACCAGTAGGAAGTTTAGGATTTGAATTCCGTATAGATCAATTGTTTGTTTTATAAGATTTTTAGCTATATGTTCTTCTATATCCTTAATAACAACTTTGATTTTAGCAATATCCTCATAGTTGTGGTTGTCATCATTGAGCCAACTTGTCAGGTTTTTTTCAACCAGCTTCATTAAATCCGATACTTCACTTTTGTTGGTTATGTAGGTGTAAGTATCAACAATTTTCCATTTAAAAGTAAAGTCGAACACTGCAGCATATTTTTTATGCTCAGAATCTTTAGGGATTTCAATTTGAATTGTGATATTTTCCTTTACGGTTTGACTAATTGATGAAAAATTTTTCACTGTTACCATTTTCTCAGGTAAGCCAGTAAAGATTCCATACCACGAATTTTTCAAATCTCCACCCCACTCAGGCATCCAGTTATAGATGACCAGTTGACCTATTTCAGTCTCTTTTAACTTGGTACTACTCCATGCTGACATAATCGACAGGAAAGCACCGAATGCCATTAGACCATAAGTTAAAGGGAGGAAAAGGTACACTCTGATGCTGTCGAGATTTATGTAGTCCCACGCAAATGATCCCCAGGGTGTACGAAACATCGGTAACCAAAAGTTGTCGATCATGAACCAAACAAACCAAAATAGGATTGTGTGATACGTAATAAACATCATAACTTTTGGTAACTTATCATAGAGAATGTAAATTGCGAACATCACTAATGTGATCAAAGGGTATATGAGTGAATGTTCACCGATGAGATAGCTAAGAAGGGCAATCACTGCCACAACCGCGTAGATGATCTTCATCTCATTTTTTTTATTAACTCGATCGCTACTTGCTTTAATTGCATCTATGTCTGTTTGTGTCATTTTCTCGTATCTTTCTATTGTGTGTTGTTGTTTTCAAATTTCATCCTGGACCTACATAGGTTTCAGGTAATGATACGTATATTATAGCATGTTTTAGTATAAAAATCAAGGTTAATCCGAATTAACCCTTACACAACAAAAAAGTAGCTATTTAAAGCTACTTTTTTGTTTAACAGTGGGCAAGGAGGGACTCGAACCCTCAATCCGTGAAGAACTAGTTCCTAAGACTAGCGCGTATACCAATTCCGCCACTTGCCCAATATTCCTTGTCCGCCTAATAGGATTTGAACCTATGACCGTTCGCTTAAGAGGCGACTGCTCTACCAACTGAGCTATAGGCGGTTATACGCTCAAATCATAATAAGCTTGTGGACCCGAGGGGATTCGAACTCCTGACCTCCTCAGTGCAAATGAGGCGCTCTACCAACTAAGCTACGGGCCCAATACAGACTAATATACTATTTTTTAAGGTATAAAGCAATACTTTTCTTTTGACTTTCTTTATTATTTCTTTATGAGAACTTTATCGAGATTATTTTATGATATATGAATCACAAATATAAATATTGAAAAAATGAAAAATCTTATAAAAGTCTATTTTTCAATGGATCAAGGTATTCCTATTGAACAGTATTTAGAATTAATTTGTTCAATTCACTTACAAAAATACAAAAAACCACCTTAATTAAAGTGGTCGTTTGTGAGACTTAGGATGACGGCAAGGACAAATAATTTCTCACTTGTGTTTTCATCCATGAGTACGTTGATATTTCTATCAAGCCCGCAGTCAGCCGATTGTTAATTTTCTGTCGTTAAGTCTTATACATTAATTTTATCAAAAACTAACATCTTTTCAAATACAATGAAAAAAATAAAAAACCAACAACATGGCTTTATAACGCTATTCTTTATACTCGGAGTATCATTTACCTTCTTAACTTGGATTTCTTTGAGTTCCGAAAGAGTATTTGAGTACATTCATGTAAAGAATACCTTTACTATACAAAGATCTACTCTCCATAATCATATTTTATGTGCAGATGCGTTTATTAACATATTGATAAATTCTCGATTTAACTTGAATTTTACCAATAATAATTTTAATTTTGAAAGGAATCTATACTATGTAGATGATTCACTTTGTAGTGTTAAATCTATAAGCATAATCTATCAAGACAATACTATTAAGACTATTTTCTTTATAATTGGAGAATTTCGCTTTCAATACCAGTTTAAAAACGGTTTTGTAAACTCTATGAAATCTTTTAATTTATTTTAACCCTATTTTTTTATAATGGATGTATTATCAATTAATTAAATAAATAAAAATATATGAAAATAAATAAACAATTAAAACAAAATAAAGAAAAAGGATTTACCCTTATTGAAATATTAGTAGTAATAGGTATTATTGGGATTTTAGCAACAGTGGTTTTGGTTGCTGTAAATCCTAATCGTCAATTTAAGCAGGCCAGGGACTCGCAGCGTGTTGCTAATGTAAATACGATATTAAATGCATTAGGTCAGAACATTGCAGATCACCAAGGTAGCTTATTTTGTGACGGGTCAATAATGCCACTCGCAACTTCTAGTTATTTTATCAGATCTGGTCCTGGAAGTTTTGACATTGCTACATGCCTCACTCCAGACTATATTCCAAAACTTCCATATGATCCGAAAAAAGAAGGAGCACATTATACAGACGAAGATGACTATGATACAGGATATCAACTTCGAGTAGGTGAAGATGGACGTCTTTCCGTTGTGGCCCGAAGTGAGATTAATGTGGGTGAAGAAATCATAGTTACTCGTTAATGTATAACATCACTTGAATTACAAATAGATTAATGTTATATTGTATGAATTATGAAATTATTATCGTCACTCAAAAAAGCAGATCTTCGCCAAGGTGAATTTATTGTACGTCGTGGAAAACATCTATATCGTATTAATAAGGCAAATCGAAAACGAAACGCAAAACAAGGCTAAGCCTTGTTTTTTGTTTAGGAATGTAGCGAATGTAAAAGACATCATAATTATAACGATTATGATGTCTTTTATTAACGTTTAAGTGTCCTATATGTCCTTTATTAGTATGACTAATTTGATATTGCCTAAAATCCTTTGTCCTTGACACGGGACTTGACTCTTATTTGACTTATATTAACAAACATGATACAAATATAAAAAACATATGGCAAATACTTCAACACCTACATTTTCATTTAAGGTGAAAAATGTAACTAAAAAACTATTATCAGCTATACCCGAACGTTCAAGGGTTATCATCTCTCATCGTTTTGGACTTGATAAAAGTATTGAGAAAATGACTCTAGAAGCTATTGGTGAAAACTATGATATTACTCGTGAAAGAGTAAGACAAATCGAAGCTAATTCCATAGTAACTATTAGAAAATCTCAAGTATTCAAAGAAGAAGCTAAGGTTTTTGAAGAACTAGCTTTGTATATTAAAAAAATCGGAGGTATCATTGCGGAGCATGATTTGTTAAATCACTTGTCAAAAGATGAGTCAACTCAAAATCATTTTCATTTTCTTTTGATTATTGGCGACCAATTCAAAAAAGAGAAAGAGACTGAAGAATTTCATCACCGTTGGCATGTTGATTCTGAGTTATCTAAAAAGATTCACGATGCTCTGAAGAAACTGTATCTTAATTTAGATGATAACTCACTTATTCCTGAAAATGAGATGATTAAATCATTCATGGATAATGTAAAAGATATATCAGACGAATTAAAAAATGATGAGATCTCAAAGAGATGGTTGCGTATTTCAAAGTATATAGATAAGAATCCTCTCGGCGAATGGGGTAAATCTGCGTCTACAAATGTTAAAGTTAAGGGTATTAGAGATTATGCCTATTTGGCAATGAGGAAGCATGGATCTCCCGTTCATTTTAAAGAAATAGCCAAATTGATTCAAAATGTATTTGGTAAAAGAGCACATGAAGCTACAACACATAATGAGCTTATAAAGGATAACAGGTTCGTATTGGTAGGACGTGGTCTGTATGCCTTGGCTGAATGGGGATATGTATCTGGTGTGGTGAAAGACGTTATAGTTAAAGTGTTACATAAATACGGTCCTATGACTCGAGAGGAGATATTTGATAAGGTGATGAAAGAGCGATATGTGAAAGAAAACACTATTTTAGTCAATCTTCAAAACTCAGCTGCTTTCAAAAAGGATTCATCAGGCAAATATCACGTAATAGCTGAAAAATAAACTTGATTCACAATATTATTTGTGCTATGCTTTTCTTACTATTTATTAATCAAACAAAATCAAACAAACGAAACAAATTACATGCGTATATTAGGTATCAATCTTAACGATAATCAAAGAATAGAGATGGCATTAACAGCAGTCTTTGGAATTGGACGTTCACGCGCCCATACTATATTGGATAAAGCTGGTATTGAGTATGGTGTAAAACCTAAAGACCTTTCAGTTGACGAAGAAAACAAAGTTCGTGCTGAAATTGAAGCTTTTAAATTAGAAGCTGATTTAAAAAGAGAGATTGGTACAAATATTAAAAGATTGAAAGATATAAAATCATATAGAGGAACAAGACATGCAAAAAGATTGCCTGTACGCGGACAACGTACAAAATCAAACGCTCGTACTTTAAAAGGTGTAAAAAAGACTATGGGTTCTGGTAAGAAGAAAGAGACAAAGAAATAAAATAAATTAAACTAAATATCTAACATTCATATTATGGCAAAAACAATAGTTAAAAAAACAGCAAAAGATGCAAAAACATCAGCGAACAAGTTGAGTAAAAGAAAAATGGCATATGCTATTTTGAACATACAATCTACATACAATAATACAAAGGTTGTATTGACAGATGAAAAAGGAAATCCAGTCGCATCCTCATCATCAGGATCACTTGGGTTTAATGGAGCTAAAAAAGGAACTCCTTTTGCAGCTGCTAAAATCGGTGAGGTTTTGGCTGATAAAGCTATTATGATGGGAGTTAAGGAGGTTGGTGTTGTTATCAAAGGAACAGGTTCCGGTCGTGAGTCAGTTGTACGTTCATTTATATCAAAAGGTATTTCAATCGATACTATAAAGGATAGAACTCCTGTGCCACACAATGGACCAAAGCCTAAAAAGCCTAGAAGAATATAGCAATAGAATCTAGTTGAGAATCTAATAATTAAAAGTATTTAAATAATAAATCAAACAATATGAAAATCGGTCCAAAATTTAAAATAGCAAAACGTCTTGGTGCTCCAATTTTTGAGAAAACTCAAACTCAAAAATTTAGAGTAAAAATGGAAAATGCTCCAAAGAAAAAAGGTAAGAAGAATGTTTCTTCATATGGTCTTCAGTTGATTGAAAAACAGAAAGCTCGTTTTACATACGGTATTACAGCTGGTCAATTCGGAAGATATATTAAAGAAGTTATTGATTCTAAGACAGTACACGGTCCTGAAGAGTTATATAAAAAACTAGAAACAAGATTGGACAATGTTGTATACCGACTTGGACTTTCAAACACAAGACGTTTCGCAAGACAAATAGTATCTCATGGTCATATCTTAATCAATGGGGTAAAAAACACTATTCCATCAACGGTTGTTCGAGCCGGTGACGTTATTTCTGTTCGTGAGGGAAGTAAAAAAACAAAAACATTCCACGATTTTGCCGAAAGATCTAAAAGTCTTACAGTACAAGATTGGTTGTCATTTGATTCAGATAAGATGAATGGAAAAGTGGTAAAATTACCAACCCTGCAAGGCCAAGATGTATTATTTGATTTAGGTCAAGTGATAGAGTTCTCAAAGAGATAAGATAACTAAATAATTATCATTAGTAATTAAAAATAAAAAAATTATGAACACATCAATAGTATCACCATCAAAACCAAAAATTATTAAAGAAATTGATAATAAGGGTTCTTATGAAATAGGTGGATTATATCCAGGATATGGACATACTCTTGGAAACTCCTTGAGACGTATTATACTATCATCACTTCCAGGTGCTGCGATTACTTCTATAAAGATTGCTGGTATTCCTCACGAATTTTCAACAATAAAGGGTATAAAAGAAGATGTTATTTCAATGATTCTAAACTTAAAGAAAATCAAATTTTCTATACTTGCTGGTGAAGAGATCGTTCTAACTCTAAAGAAAAAAGGTGTTGGCGCAGTTACGGCTGCTGATATCGATGTGGCAGGGCAGGTAGAAGTTCTAACTCCTGATCAGCACATTGCTACTATCACAGAATCTGATGCAGTATTACAAATGGAAATCACTCTATCAAACGGTATTGGATATGTTTCTAAGGAAGTATTACAAAAAGAAAGAGTACCTGTTGAATCAATCGCTCTCGATGCCGCTTTTTCTCCAATCCAAAATGTATCATATGATGTTGAACCAATGCGTGTGGGAGACAGAACTGACTTTAACAAACTAATTATCAATATTGAGACTGATGGATCCATTAGTCCAAAGGCAGCTCTTGAGAAATCGATTGAAATTATGATTTATCAATTAAAAGCGATTATTGATTTTCAGGATATTGAAGTTGTAAAAGAAGAAGCTGAGAGTAAAAAAGAAGAATATAAAGATGATGATGAAAATAAGCTAGATAAAGATGTTCTTGATGATGTTTTAAAAACTCGAATCGAATCTCTTGAAATAAGTCAAAGAACTATCAATGCGCTAATTGAAGCTAATATTAGAACTATAGGAGGTTTGATTAGAAAAAAAGAAAAAGATTTACTCGATGTAGACGGAATGGGTAAAAAAGGACTAGATGAATTAAAAGAAATATTAGCTAAATTTGATTTAACAATAAAAGAATAATACTTGATTTTTAACAGTATTTAAGATATATTTACAAGACTATGAGACACCACAACGCAAACAGAAAATTTAATAGAGGTAGAAATCAGAGAAAAGCTTTGATCAGATCTTTGGTACGTGAACTTTTTGTACATGGTAAGATCGAGACAACTTTGGCTAAAGCAAAAGAGTCAGCGCCATATGCAGAAGATTTTATCACAAAAGCTCGTATTGATACTGTTGCTTCAAGACGTGATGTTGCAAAAAGAATGGCTAATAATGACATTGTAGGAAAATTGTTCTCAGAGATTGCTCCAAAATATATTGGAAGAAATGGTGGATATACAAGAATTATCAAGAAAGGACCAAGACAAACTGATGGTGCACTTATGGCTATCATAGAACTAGTATAATAAATTTAATAATATGAAATACACAATCGACGCATCAAATAAAAGATTAGGAAACCTGGCACAAGAAGTTGCTAAAGCTCTCATGGGTAAAAACTCTGTAGACTTCGCTAAAAACGTAGTGGCAGACGTTGACGTTTTAGTTATCAATGCTTCAAAGCTTGATATTACTGACAAGAAAAAAGATGAGAAATATTATCTAACATATTCAGGATACCCAGGTGGACAAAAGAAAGAATTTCTAGGTCATTTACTAGAAAGAAAAGGGGTAGAGGAAGTTATTGTTCGAGCAGTGTCGAGAATGCTTCCGAAAAACAAGCTACGAGATAGAATGCTTTTAAATATTGAAATAACTAAATAATACTATATGGCAACAAAAACAACATCAAAATATTATGAAGCGGTAGGAAGAAGAAAAACATCTTCTGCTCGCGTTCGAATTACACCAGCAGCAAAAACTAGCATGATCATAAATGATAAAGTTCATACAGAATATTTTAAAACTCCTGAGTTACAAAATCTTTCAATCGAGTCATTGGTGAAAACTCTTCCTGAAAAAGGATTTGAAATCACAGTTAAAGTTACAGGAGGGGGAATCAATGGTCAAGCTGAGTCTGTACGACTTGGTATCGCAAGAGCGCTTGAAGCGTTTGATGCAGAATTAAGAGCTCCACTTAAAAAAGAAGGATTTCTAACGAGAGATGGACGCGCGAAAGAAAGAAGAAAATTTGGTTTGAAGAAAGCGAGAAAGAGTAAACAGTGGTCAAAGAGATAATATGCAAAGACTTCATCGAGAGATGGAGTCTTTTGTTTTTTGCCATATATGGATATTATTATGTTGGTTAAGATTTGTCACCCGATCGCATCTAAATGTTACCTCGTATGGTTACCTGTACGGGTAATTGATTTTGGAATAATGAGTATTTAGTATATAATTAGGCGTATGAAAACATATTTAAAATATTTATTATTGATAATAATAACGTTATCAACTTTTTTAAGTCAGAAGGTTTTAGCAAACTCCGTTCTGTTTGGTACCACAGGAACTACTCCTCATGGTATTGCGAGAGATGCATTAGGAAATATATATACCGCTAACGTAGGTGCAAACAGTGTTACAAAAATTACTCCAGAAGGTGTTTCGACTATAATTGGAACGACCAGTACTGGTCCAAATGCGGTCGTGGTTGATTCAATTGGTAGAATATATACTGCCAATATAAACTCAGCCAATGTTACAAGAATTACTCTAACTTCAACTTCAACACTTATAAGTACAATTGCGGTTGGAAGTGGTCCTACCTCTATTACAAAAGACTCATCAGATAACATATATACCGTTAACAATAGTTCGAATAATGTTACAAAAATTACTCCAGCTGGAAGTTCAACAACTTTTGGTACGACAGGTAGTAATTCAACAAGTATTGTTGTGGATTCTTCAGGAAATATATTTACATCAAACGGTAATATTACAAAAATAACTCAAGCTGGAACCTCAACACTTTTTGCAACTACTGGAAGCGGTCCTGCAAACATTACAATTGATTCAAGTAATAACATTTATACGGCAAACTACTCTTTAAACACTGTAACGAAAATTACTCCAGGTGGTGTGACTACAACCTTTGCGACGACGACAGGTGTACGTCCAAATGCGATAACAACTGATACATCAGGAAATGTCTATGTTTTAAACTCTTTATCAGGAACAGTTACAAAAATTACACCAGGTGGTTTGGCAACAGATTTTGGAACTACGGGAGGGTTTAACGCAACATATGATGGTATAGTTGCAGACAATTTGGGTAATGTATATGTTTCTAACTCTGGTTCAGAAACTGTATATAAAATAAATGATCACTCAACTTCGACAGCACCAACTTTAGCTACTTCTACTTCTATTAATCAAGGTGCTGTTATTTCTTGGTCTCAGCCTTCATCAACCGGTAACACTCCAATAACCTCATATATAATCACTAGTTCTCCTGGAACTTTTTCAACAACTACTAGTGCAACAACCACTACTGCATCAGGGCTTGTAAACGGTACCTTATATACATTCAGTATTGTTGCGATAAATGATGTTGGAACTTCTACGGCCACAACAACTATGGCAACACCAGTAGCTCCATATACAACACCAGAACCCGTATCCTACGCCGGAGGTGCCTACTACGGTGGTGGCTCAACAAGCGGTGGTGGCTCATTCTCAATACCAACTTCTCTTCAAACTACAACTACTAGTACAGAAAACGCAATAGACAATACAAAATCAACCCCTTCAATCCCACAACAATCTTTCCTAAACCTCACAACAACCTCGACAAATCTCACCCTCAAATCAAAATCACCAAATGTTCAAACACTCCAAGCTTTCCTTAACCTCAAAGGCTTTACTGTCTCTAAATCCGGCGCTGGCTCTCCCGGAAAAGAAACAACCATCTTCGGACCAGCCACCCAAGCTGCCCTCATACGCTTCCAGAAAGCCAATAAGATCAGTCCTGCCATCGGATTTTTCGGACCTGTAACACGCGCATTTATTGCAAGTATGAAATAGGTATTTTATACAAGAAAAAACCTCATTCGACAATGGGGTTTTTCTATTTTTAGTATATAATAGACTCATGAATACTGATGCAAATGACGAAATAAAAATAGATCTTGACACCGAACTTGACACAGATCTTGATATTAAAATAAAGCCTCTGGTACACAATATAAAGCCAGAAATCGAACATCATGAC
>JACMMR010000023.1 GCA_014378965.1 Candidatus Parcubacteria bacterium
TACACATTATACCATATTATATACATAAAAGTCAAGTATCCATAAAACCCATATATACTATTATAATCACATCCTCGGCACTGTCGTCTCGGATTACCTTAAACCTCATGAAAACCAATAAAATTATTGCAAAGTCTATTTTTATACTTTTGTGCTTAGGCTTTTTAGTTTCAAGTCTACGATTCAGTTCTTCATATGATCCGATATTTTATCAAAAACGTCTTCAACCCATCATCGGTGTTTATTACGAAGTCGTTACATCTTCGGGATATAAAGAACCTTCAGTCTTTATGATTGTTAACGAGCTTGAGTTTAAAAAGGTATATGATGATTTGGTTGTGATACCCAAGAGGATGCGGGAAATCGAATTGCCCTACAGGAATCAAATCGGCCAAACTGGAAAGTATCTCACGGTAATTACAATCGATGGAGTACTTACCGTTAAAAATTTTTCTAACATTAATGAACTTCGCGCGTTCAAGAAGCTCTGATTGTCAATTTCCCGCACCGTCTCATCCACGGTCGCCGGGTTATTTTTTATGCTACAATGTTCTTCTATGTGTGGAATATTCGCCTATACTGGCAAACAACAAGCATTACCAATATTACTCGATGGACTCACCTGTCTTGAATATCGTGGCTATGACTCTGCTGGAATTTATATTCCAGAATCAGGAGTTGTAAAATCTGTTGGAGCAGTCGACAACCTAAAAAAGAAAATAGTATTACCCATGCCAGGAAACAGTGGTATTGCTCACTTGCGATGGGCAACTCATGGTGAACCAACAGAAGAAAATGCACACCCTCATTCGGACTCATCAGAAACTATCTGGATTGTTCACAATGGAATTATTGAAAATTATAAAGAATTAAAAGAAATGTTACTCACAAAAGGTTGTACATTTTATTCTTCTACCGATACTGAAGTGCTAGCAAAACTCATCGGATACTACATGGAAGAGAAAAAAGATTTTGAAAAATCTGTTCTTGCGGCATTGAATGATACAAAAGGAACATATGGAATGGTTGCATCATATAAAAATGAACCTAATAAAATAATCGCAGCTAGGCAAGGTGCACCTGTGGTTATCGGACTCGGGAATGGAGAAAATTTTGTTGCGTCCGACGTTTCTCCAATATTAAGACATACAAAAGATGTGATCTACCTACTTGATGGTGATGTTGCAGTTTTGACACCAAATAATCACACCATTTATAATTTACAAAACATTTCAATTGATAGAAAAACTGAAATTATAGAATGGGATATTGAAGAAGCCAAAAAAGGTGAATATGCACACTTTATGTTGAAAGAGATAATGGAAGGAGCGGAAGTAGTTGAAAATACTATCAGAGGTAGACTTATTGTCGATGAAGGGATTGCTAAGCTCGGAGGACTCGATGCAGTTGCAGAACAGATTCGTACTAAGAAAAGAATAATTATTGTTGGGTGTGGAACTGCCTATTATGCTGGTCTTGTTGCAGAATATATGATTGAAGAGTTTGTAGGTATGCCGGTTGAAGTTGAAGTAGGTTCTGAGTTTAGATACAGAAAACCAATCATTGATCAAGATACTATTGTACTTGCGGTAACTCAATCAGGTGAGACAGCAGACACACTTGAGGCAATCAGAGAAGGAAAAAGAAAAGGTGCATTAACATTAGGAATAGTGAACACAGTTGGTTCTACAATATCAAGAGAGACAGATGCAGGAATATATAATCATGCAGGTCCTGAGATCGGAGTAGCTTCTACAAAAGCATTTATATCTCAACTTACTGCGCTAGCCTTATTAACTTTATTTTTAGGAAGACAAAGAGGCATGTCATCATCAACTGGTAAAATGATTGCTGAGGAAATTAAAAAGCTTCCACAAAAAATAAAAGAAATATTAGATAAAAAAGAAGAGATACAAAAGATTGCAAAAAAATATGCGAACTCGAGAGATTTTCTTTTCATGGGTAGAAAGTATAATTATGCTATTGCATTCGAAGGAGCGCTTAAATTAAAGGAGTGTTCATATATACATGCTGAGGGGTATGGAGCAGGAGAAATGAAGCATGGTCCACTTGCTATGATCGATGAAAATTTTCCAACATTTGCAATAGTTCCTAACGATTCAGTGTATGAAAAAAATATTTCTAATATTCAAGAGATACGTGCACGAAAAGGAAAAGTTATAGTTTTGACAAATGAAGATAATGAAGAGATTCGAGATATGTCAGATGATATTTTTATAGTTCCTAAGACTGTTGAGATGTTATCGCCAATTTTAAATATTATTCCATTGCAATTATTTGCATACTATTTTGCAATAGAGCGCGGGTTGAATGTTGATAGACCAAGAAATCTTGCTAAAAGTGTGACAGTGGAGTAGTAAAAAAACAGACCCAATTTCTGCTATAATACACACATGTCTTCAAAACCTGTTAAACAAAAAACACTCCTTCTCCTAGACTCTCATGCGATCATTCATCGTGCTTATCATGCCGTGCCTGATTTCCGAAACTCGCAAGGGGTACCAACTGGTGCACTTTTCGGAATTATTAATATGCTTTTTGGAATCTTGGAAAAATACAAACCCGATGTTGTGATAGCGTGTTATGATCTTCCTCATCCAACATATAGACATGAGATCTACGAAGCCTATAAGGGGCATAGAAAAAAAAGTGATGAAGATTTGATAACACAAATAAAATCGTCCCGTGAGATTTTTATTAACCTTTGTATACCCATGTATGATAAAGCCGGGTTTGAAGCTGATGATATTTTAGGAACAATAGTACACAAAGTTACTGCTAACGGACACAATCAAGAAGAAGAATATACAGTTATCATTGCATCGGGAGACATGGATACAATGCAACTTATAAAAGGTGATCAAGTTTTGGTATATACGTTGAAGAAAGGTTTGAATGATACAATCATCTACAACGAAGATGCGGTTATTGCAAAATACGGTATGAAGCCTATTCAACTTATCGACTATAAAGGACTTCGAGGTGATGCATCAGATAATATCATCGGAGTTCCCGGAGTAGGTGAGAAAACTGCAACACTTATTATCCAAGAATTTGGTGGTATTGAAAGCATGTACGAATATCTAAAAGCTACACCATTTTCAAAAACTGATACTCGTATGAAAGCAGCTGGTATAACTGAACGTTTTCATGGACTTCTTATAAAACATGAAGATGATGCTATCTTTTCCAAAGCTTTGGCAACAATACGCCTTGATGCGCCTATTGATTTTGACTTGGTACAAAAAGATCCTTGGTATACTTGCGCTGATGTTCCTGCATTTAACAAGTTATTAGAAAAATATGAATTGAAAAGTATACGAGGAAAACTTGAACGAGTGATAGAGATTCAAAAGGGAAATAAGCCACTGAAGATCGTACAAGATGATTGGGGAGCAGAAGATAAGACACCTGTAACTGAAGAGGAAAAAATAAAAGCATTGGTACTCCGCTCACACATCACAAATCCACAACGTATAGATTTAGAAAATAATTTTGATAAAAATAAATCCCTTGATGTATATCTAAAAGAAGAAGGTGTAGAAGAGTTATATGAAAAAGTAGAAAAACCGCTTATTCCTATTCTTAAAAAAATGTCTGCTACAGGAATAAAAGTTGATATAAAATATCTTGAAGATTTATCTGAAAAATATACAGCTTACCTTGATAATTTAAAAAAAGAAATTTATGAATTAGCTGGAATAGAATTTAATATCTCATCTCCGAAACAACTTGGAGAAATACTTTACGATAAACTTGATATCACAAAAGGTTCAAAAGTACGCATCAAAAAAACTGGAGCAGGGGCACGTTCAACTAAAGAATCAGAGTTGGATAAGATGACGGATTTACATCCTATAATTTCAAAAATATTAGAATATCGTGAATACACAAAATTATTATCGACATATATCGATGTCATTTTAACTATGGCCAAAGCAGAGAAAGACCACCGAATCCATCCGGAGTTTATCCAAATCGGGGCAGTGACTGGACGTATGGCATCTACAAATCCAAGTATGCAAAACATCCCAATCAAGACCGAACTAGGGCGCGCAATACGTTCGGCGTTTGTTGCAGAAAAAGGTTTTGACTTTGTATCTATTGATTACTCTCAGATCGAACTTCGAATTGCGACTATTTTATCTGGAGATAAAACGATGGGAGACATTTTCCAAAAAGGCGAAGATATTCATACTGCTGTTGCAAAGCAGGTGTATAAACTTGACTCACTAACCGATGTTACTCCAGAGATGCGTCGACACGCCAAAGCTATAAACTTTGGAATTTTATATGGTATGGGTGTGCAAGCTTTAAAAAGATCGATCAACGTATCAGAGTCAGAAGCACAAGAATTCTACTTATCTTACTATGCAACGTTTAAAGAGTTGGCCAATTATCTTCAACAATGTAAAATCAGTGCCGAACGAAATGGATTCACCACAACTCTCTTCGGTCGTCGTCGATATTTTCCGGAATTAAAATCAAACATTCCTTTTATAAAAGCATCCGGTGAGCGTATGGCTATTAATGCACCGATACAAGGAACGAATGCAGATATGATAAAATTGGCCATGGTTCAGATTGATCAATATATCAAAAAAAATAAGTTGGAAAATGATATACGTATGCTGGCACCAATTCACGATGAAATTTTATTTGAAATAAAAAAAGATAAGGAATCTCATACTAAAAAAATTCAAGATATAATGGAGCATGTTTTAGAAACATGGAATATAAAAACAGAAGTACCTATTGTCACCAATGTGAAAATAGGTGATAGGTGGTAAAATAAATTTCAATATATGCTCTACACATTCTACGGAAACGATATAAAAAAAGTTCTTGGTGCTTCACAAAAATTGATAGAAGGCTTAAAAGCAAA
>JACMMR010000024.1 GCA_014378965.1 Candidatus Parcubacteria bacterium
CAAAAGATGAAGCCCAATTTAGATAGCGCCTCTTTAACAGTAGTAATAACAGATACACTTTCAACTACTATATCAACGGCAACTCCTGACAATCGTTTTTGTACCCCTATGGAAATTCCCAGTTTCTCAGAAGTTTTGAATAATTCAGGATCTGCTTCATCCAGGCTTTTGAGTATCTTTTTTTGTTTTGGAGCAGCATAATAAATGATGTCCTGGTAATTGATGGGGGGATATTTTACATTTGGCCATTTAGGTTCAGTCATTTTCTCCCAATGCCTGAAAGCTTTTAAACGCCAGTCAAGTAACCACTGAGGTTCATCCTTTTTAGAAGATATCAATCGAACAATATCTTCATTTAAACCTTTTGGAATAAGCTCAGTATCAATGTTACTGGTAAAGCCATATTTATAATCACTCGTGGTGTAATCTTCAAGGGTTGCTGTGGATGATTCTTTACTCATGATTTATAGAATTTTATAACTTGTAATTCAAATTTCTATTACAAAAGTAGATAAATAATTAATATATACAAAAAAGTATAAATTAATTTATACTAAAATGTATATTAATAATCCTGTAAGAGTTCATGTCGTTGGATTGTTTTTTTTGAGAAGCATTACTTTAGATCTCTTTTTTCTTCTATTCTTCCAGCACTTCTTCAATGGTTCAAGTGTTATTTGGGCAACTGCAGGAGTTAAATAACCACAGCTCATGAGCGGCCTCACGTTGTTACATACCTCAATAGCTACTTTCATCGCTAATAACGCTTGTGTTCTGGATTTGTATACCTACCTAGGTCGAATTCGGTTTTTAGTATCCCATTTATCCTTTCTGCTATTGGATTTTCATAAGCTTCTCCGTTTTGCGTCATACTGATACCTATTTTTTCTTTATTAAGTAATTTAATATAGTCATAACTACAATACTGTACACCCCGATCTGAGTGATGTATTAGTGAAAATTCACTCTTCGTACGCTTACTTATGGCCATGTTTAAAGCATTAATTGTTCCCACATTGGTAAGATAGGGATACAGGTAATAGCCCATGACTCTTTTGGAATATGCATCCGTGATCAGGCTTAGGTAGTTAAAATCATAGCCTATACATATATAGGTAATGTAATGTCTGATACCCATAACTGTTCAGATCTGATTTCCGCAAAATATGATTGGACTGTGTCGTACGGGGTCCACGTCTTTTGATTTTTATTAAAAGATTGTATTTCCTTAATAAGGTATTCAACTTACCTCGGCCCATCTTAATGTTATTCGTCTTAAATGGACGATGTAGGCATTTGTAAAGCTTGTGTGGGCCAATACGATTAGTTCCATCTGCTCAACCTGGCTCAGATTATATCCCTTTTGATAGTATGCTTTTCTTTAATTAGCTTGACTGTTTGGAACCACGCTTTTTTCGCACTGGAACTTTGAGCTCCTTCTCAGCATAATCTATCATAGTATTCAAACCGTAGATCATAACGTTGGCTTTTTCCAATGCCTTTTCTAATTGTTTAATCTGCTGTTTCAGTGCTGAAGGGTCTTTTTTCTTTGCCGGATCCATAGCAACAAGGGTCACTGCCCCTGTCTCCAATTTCTTTTTATACACGGTAATCCAATTATTCAAAATAAAAGTATTCGGCAAGTTATAACTTTTGGTTATTTCTTTTACCGATTGATTATGATACATGAATAATAATACCAACTTTTCCTTAAACTCGTCATTGAAGCTAAACTGCTCCAGCATCTTTTCCTTCATTTGGAATGGGGATTATCCCAAAACTGTCAACCTATAGGCGGATAAGACCAAGTGAAAATATATCAATTTACAGCAATACCTTTCTTAAACTCAATTGATCATAAGGTTATATAAAAAGTATATGGTATAAAAATACCACAACCACTACAATAATATATTACTATACTACAAAACCAAGTTATAATTTTTTATTGATAAAAGGTTCTAGAAACAAC
>JACMMR010000025.1 GCA_014378965.1 Candidatus Parcubacteria bacterium
AAAATATTATCAATTCCAATCTGATCTACAAACTCTTGCATGTGAGAAATCACAATCATCGCACCTTGGAATTTTTTCAAGGACTCAGCAATAACTGGTAAATGTCTAAAATTAATATGGTTTGTTGGTTCGTCTAGAATCAATAACCCTGGTTTCATTGCAACCAAACGAGCAAACGCAACCAATCCTTTTTGTCCTTCTGACAATCGTCCGATCGGAGTATAGGCTGTATCCCCAGCAATCAAAAATTGCGCCAAAGTTTTTCGTATAAAATGTTCACTATTGTCCTTTGCTGCACACTCTTCAAGTGTTTGATAAGCTGATTTATCAAAATCTAAGTTTGAAAAATCTTGTCTATAGTATCCAATCACTACACCTTCTTTTATAGATTCACCTTTTGCATGTCCACTCGCAAGATTTTCAAGTAATGTTGTTTTACCAATACCATTTGGTCCTTTTAAAAGTAGGTGTTCACCTTTTCTTAATTCTACATGAACTTTTTTTGTCTTTAAAGATCCGTCTTCTTTTTTAATATCAACAATCTCAACTGATGAAAGAGAAAATAAAACTCCTGACAAATCAGCTTGTGCTTCAATAGTAAATGGCTTGATTGTTTTATCTTCTCTACGCACATCAACCATATTTTCCTCAGCCTCTTCTGCATCTTCGCGCATACGCTTGGCCACAAGTCTCATTCCACCTCCTTTGTTGGCAAAGAAGTTAGCCTTATCTTTATTTTCTTGAATTTTCTTTTCTGCCTGAGCGTTTGCCCGCTTTTCTTTTTCAACACGTGTTGCTATTTCTGAAACCACAGTGTTATATGTTCCAACATATTGCTCAACTTTTTGTGTATGAATATCCAAGTAAATAACACCTTCGGTAAAACTATTCAAAAAATCTGCATCATGAGAAATAACAATAACTGTTTTTGTATATTCTTTTAAAAATTTTGTTAAATGATCAATCCCAGCTTTATCAAGATTGTTAGTTGGCTCATCAAGTAAAATAAGATCAGATTTCTGAATCAGTGCTTGTGCCAAAAGAAGACGAGCTTGTTGGCCACCTGAAAAATCTTTAATTTGTTTTTCCTTATCAGCTTTTAAATGCACAATTAGGAGCACTTCATCAATTCTAGGATCGATGTCATAAACTTTTTGTTTAAACATAGACTGGAAAAATTCACGAACTGTCATATCTAGCTCATCACGAGGAATAACTTGACGGGACACTGCAATCGTTAAATCTTTTTTAATATTAATGTCACCTTCATCATTTTCAAGCTCTTGGGTTATCAGTTTAAAAATAGTACTCTTTCCTGCCCCGTTTTGACCCATAAGTGTGATCTTGGCATTTTTACGAATATTAAATGATGCCTCCGTTAATACAGGCTTGTTTTTGATATGAGAATATGAGACTTCATCGAAACTTACTATTGATTCTCCCCAGTTAGTAGACATATCGATATATCATACACTATTTTTTAGGTTTTGTCATGTAAAAATAAAACCCCGTCGTGAGACAAAGGTTTTGTATTTTGGTTGATAGTTTGATTAGACTCACACTTAAAGTTTAAATTTTTTTGATTTTTCAGGTGTTAAACCTGATAACTTGAGAGAGACCAACTCGTTAAACCAACCTGACCAATTAACTGTTGTAGAGTTTAGTGGTTTGTTTGTCCATAGAACAATATTTTAATCATATTTAATCTTGACTGTTAATGGATTTATATTTTTTATATAGTTACTATATAGAGATGATTTATTTTATACGACATGGACAAAGTCAGGCTAATGCTAATGGACTTTTTGCAGGACAAAAAGATGATTCTCCACTGACTGACGAAGGAAGAAACCAGGCCCTTCTTACTGCACAGTCTTTTAAAAATAAACACATTATAATTGATACAATTATTCACTCATCTTTGTCTAGGGCTTCCGAAACGGCAAAAATTATTGCTAATGAATTAGAATATACTCAAGAATTGAAAATTGATGATCGTATTACTGAATACGATATGGGCGACCTTACTTCTACCCCAACACATACTATGACATCATTGGAATTAATCGCCATACCTCATACAGAATCGGTCGATGATTTTTACAATCGAATACATGAATTTGTTCAAGAAATAAAAAATTTACATGGAAACATTCTTATAGTAAGTCATGCGGGAGTTGGTCGGATGCTTGAAACAATAAGAACTGGTGCTGATAAAAAATTATTTTATGATGTACCTTCGTATGCCAATGCATCAATTACTGAATTAAACTGGATTGTATGATCTATTGTCTCCCAATAGCAAAGAGTAACTGGCCGGAAGGTCGAATCGGACCCGAGAAACTTCAAGACTCATATCGAATTATAGAGACTGCTGTTGGTTTAGTAAAAAATAATACAGTAGATAAATTATTAATTTTTAGTGCTTTCAAAACTAATAAAGTTAGAAAAATAGAATTAGATTGCATGATTGATACCTGTAAAACCGAAAAATTACCTGAGGATAAAATGATTGTTCAATCTATCGGCTATGACACAATTTCTGTTATTCAATATGCTATTGATATGTGTAAAAAAGATACCGCTGATTTACTCATAGTTTCGAGTCAATTTCACCACCTTCGAATACGATGGATTACTTCAAGAATTGATAAAAAAGGGGTTACAGTAAAACATAAAATGATATGGGGTATCACAAGACCTCAAGAAACTTTGACTGATATACTTTTGATTTTTTTATATCCAGTTATAGATTTATTTGGATATTCCTTTTGGTTCACAAACCATATAAAAATAAGACGAGACAAAGGGTATCTCCTGTAAAGATTGCTTAATGAAGGTTTTTTTGATAATATTTCAACAGGTTGAGTTGAGGTTGTTTCTTTTTAACTTCGGTTTTATTGGAAGAACTTCAGCTCACCTGCTTATTCCTCTGTAGCTCAGCGGTAGAGCAGTTGCCTGTTAAGCAATTGGTCGTAGGTTCGATCCCTACCGGAGGAGCCATTAAAAACACCTTATTTTATAAGGTGTTTTTTGGTTACCTAAACAGGGTTCAGAACTTTATTACTTTACTATCAATATTATTCCGATAACAGCGAGCCCTAGTACGACTATGATGCCAAAGCCACCTAATGTTTCTTTGTATACCTGGTTAACATCTTTTGTAATCGAGCTGCCATCTTTCCTGCCTAATGCTTCAGCTTTATCATTTAATCTTAGGTTTGGATTTTTAGCTTTTAACATATTTAAAAATTCCGCTAAACTATTTTTGGAAAAAACTGTTGTGCTTATTTTTCCAAGAACCTTTGATGACTTACCTAAAAAATACAAGTTTGTTGCAGGCGTAGGACCTGTTCTCATTGAGAAAAATGTATCAACCCTGACTTCAACACCCTCGACGTCTTTAAGTGGTATTTTTTTATACACAATTATGTAGGTCCAATAAGATATGTACCCATCAACAACTTTTATAAGTTTTACAGAAGCGATTGCAAGAACAGCAAATATACCTACTGCAGCGGCCCCAAAATTGTTAGAAAAACTCGTATTACTTATCAGCGAGCTCAAATAATCCAGTAAGAACAAAAAAGCTGGAAAAAGTATTACAAAAAGATAAGATGACCAATTTGTATATATGGTTAATTTTGCTTTGGTTGGATTTGAATTATTCATATTAAAATAATATCACGATTTTAAAAATTTACATATTGAGAAAAATTTTTGTCAATTTGAATCCAATTTAAAGTTCTGAACTCGTCCACTAGAGGGAGCCAGTGAAAATACCCTTATTTTGTAGGATTATTTTTCTTTAATATCTTAATTATATTTGACTTTTATAGTTAAACATGATATTATATATAAGTTGTTCTCTAAAATTTAAAAATCAAGCCAACATAATAATGAAATACCGTATCGAATTTCACATTAACCAGGACATTATTTCTATTCATGTCACCTTACCACTTTCAAATACAAATAGACCATATTACTCAGAACATAATAGTGGACCACCGCCCGCACCGTTTGCCGACATCTTCAAAATTCCCGGCGTAGTCAATGTTAATCGTAAAAACAAATACGAAATGAGTATCACCAAAGGATCAGCCTTTGAGTGGGATGAAATCATCGAGAAGGCCATGGATACTGTTGGGTTACTTCTTTCCCCAGATGTTCCACCAGAGCGTGGTCCTGATATGC
>JACMMR010000026.1 GCA_014378965.1 Candidatus Parcubacteria bacterium
AGCTCTAAATAAAGCTTTTTATTTGTTTTATACTTATTTTCATAAAACTTTAAACTTGTTTTTGTTGATATATTTATATTACATTTTATTAAAAATAACTTATTACAATCTCCCATAGACATCGCATATTTATGATATCATGGTGTATATGAATATAAAAAACATTTTTAAAAAAAATAAAACTATGGATTTTTTATCCATTGGAGATATCGTCGTTGATGCTTTTATAAGACTAGACATTGGTGAAGTTATTGAAACCAATTCCACTAAAAAAATCTGTATCCCCTTTGGTGAAAAAGTTCCCTTTGAATCTGTAACAGAACTTCTTGGTGTTGGTAATAGTGCAAATGCTGCAGTTTCCATATCAAGACTTCATATAAATTCAGGACTTTTAACGCATACCGGTAATGATTATTATGGACATAGAAATAAAGAAGTTTTAGAGAAAAATGATGTAATCACAACCCTTGTATCAACTGATGATGGTAAAAAAACAAACTATCATTACGTACTATGGCATGGTGATGAAAGAACAATTTTAATCAATCATGAAAAATATGATTACAAAATACCGGAACAATTAACAATAGGAAAAATTAAACCTAGATATATTTACCTTTCATCACTTGGTGAAAACACACTTGTATTTCATCATCAACTCACCAACTACCTAAATCAAAATCCAGATATCAAATTAATATTTCAACCGGGAACATTTCAAATAAAATTTGGGACTGAAACATTGGCTGAATTATACAAAAGAACTGAAATATTTTTCTGTAATAAAGAAGAGGCTATTAAAATATTAAATGCAGGTGAGGGACATTTAGATATTCCTTACTTGCTAGCAGGACTTAAACAATTGGGAGTAAAATTACCTGTAATAACTGACGGTCCGCATGGCTCATATACGTATGATGATTTGTATGAAAATAGAATAATTCATATTGACATCTATCCTGATATTGCTCCACCAGTAGACAGAACAGGAGCTGGAGATGGGTTTGCCTCAACCTTCGCAGCTGCGAAATACTTAGGACTTGATAATAGAACCGCACTCATGTGGGGGTCTATAAACTCGATGTCGGTGTGCCAATATGTTGGAGCACAGGAAGGATTGTTGAGTCGAGAAAAATTAGATGAGTATTTGAAAAATAAGCCAGCAGGCTGGGAGATTAAAACTGTAAATTAACCAATAAGCCTCTTTATAAAGAGGCTTTTACTATATCTACAACATCCATCTTATAAAACTTGATTAATTCAGTTGGTGTTCCTGATTGTCCGAAATGGTCCTGCACGCCAATACGGTGAATTATCTTTGCGTATTTATCTGACACTGCTTCACATATTGCAGATCCAAATCCTCCGGCAATTTGATGTTCCTCAACTGTTACAATTTTTTCTGATTTTTCCACAAATGTAAACAAAGTTTCAGTATCGAGTGGTTTTATTGTATGAAAATTTATCACAGCAACTTTTTGATTATGTTTTGTTTCAAGTTCTTTTGCAGCTAAAAGCGCATTGTAAACAAGTGCACCAGTTGCGCAGATGAGTGTGTCGAAATTTTCTACATTTTCTGTTTGATATAATACGTTCGCCTTCCCTATCACAAACGAAGTTTCCTCGGTTGTTATGATAGGAGTTTTTTCACGAGCAAGTCTTATGTATACAGGACTTTTTTGAGTGCTTTCAAATGCCGCCACCGTCGCCTTACGAGCTTCAATAACATCACATGGCGATATAACAGTCATATTTGGTATAACTCTCATGAGTGCTAAATCTTCAATCGCTTGATGTGTTCCTCCATCAGGGCCAACCGATATTCCAGCATGACTTCCGGCGATAATCACTTTCCTATCGTTATAACATATAGTCGTCCTAATCTGCTCCCAGTTACGCCCAGGGGAAAACATAGCATAGGATGTCATTGCTGGTATCTTACCCATAGCGGCTATTCCAGAGGCTACTGAGGCTAGGTTTTGCTCTGCTACTCCGATCTCAATAAAGCGGTCCGGATATTTATCACGAAATAAATTCATCTGTGTAGACTCAGTTAAATCCGCACACAAACCAACTACATTTTTATTTTTGTCACCCGCAAT
>JACMMR010000027.1 GCA_014378965.1 Candidatus Parcubacteria bacterium
GATAATAGCGTTGGTCAATTAGGAGATGGAACTATGATAGATAGATCAACACCTGTTCAAGTCATTAGTTTATGCTCTTCCATTACTACATTAGAGTCAGAATTAGAACAAGAAATAAATTCTTTTTCTGTACAACCAAATCCGAGTAACGGTATTTTTCTAATTAAAAACTTAAAGAATGGCTCTCATCTTCAAGTGTTAAACACACTAGGACAAATCGAATTAGAAGAAACTATCACTAATACTGAAAAACAAATAAGTATTTTGAAGCCTGGTATCTATTTTCTAAAAGTATCTTTTCTTTCGAAAGCAGTAACTAAAAGTCTGATTGTTGAATAACAAAAAACCTTACTTATTGAACTATGAAATTGAGAGTTTAGATGAGGCAAAAGAGTTATTGGATCAGACAATACGATTGTACAATGAGGAAAGACCACATATGAGTATTGGAATGTTGACACCAAAAATCGTACATGAACATAATCTTAAAACTGAAAAAGTCTGGAAGACATACCCATGGAAAAAACGTAACATTGTAAACCCAATACAGGACGATTTAATAACTGTAAACGTATAACAGGATTATTACTTAACCTGTAAACTTTTTTTAGGACGAGACAGGGCATACAGGCACTGACAAAAAACTAATATTTATCAATCCCCTAATTTTCTGAATTTTTTAATTTCTTCCGCCGTAGGAAAATACTTGATTACTTTTCCATTTGAACCAAAAATTACGTGGCAATCAAGGGGCAACGTTCCCAAATAATAAAATGCAGTGCTTCCTTTCATGATGTACCTACTATCAGGTTTACCCATTATAGAAATAACCGCACTAGTATCCATTCCTGACCGAATCTTTTGGACATTAACCAAATTTTTTTCTACTTTTTCAGGATCAGGTTTATACCTTGCTTTATATTGAAAATAAGATATAACGAGTAATGAGACAATAATAGCAGCTACCGCAAGACTGAATCGGAATTGGTCGGTTTTTTGTGACATTTTAAATGGCTGTTGGACGATATAAAATGAAGGTTATGCTCCACGCCTTAATTGAGGTTTAACCAACATACTTCTGCATTTGTTGGAGTTTTCACAAGATAATTTTGCATGTGCAAGTTGTTAGAGATTGTTGGTCAAAAGACAACTACGGCAAGAGAATAAAAAACCAACCAATGGCGATGAATTGAAGAGGCATTGATTTAACAGCGCTACAAATGCTGGTCTCAAGAGTCACCGTTACAAACAATGACTGTTGGGCGCCAACTTAGGATTGTACTTTTAAATAAAATTAAATGTGATATACCTCTACTTCAGGTTCAGTCACCTCTAAACTTGTGATATCAATTTCTTCGAGTAATTTATCTTCCAGAATATTGGATAAAGTGATCATATATTTTATTGCATCACCTTTATAATTGTAGTTTAATGTTCTTTCCTCTTCTGGCAGCTCACGCAAAACTTCAGGATCTGAAAGAGTTTCAAGATGTTTAAGGTCACGTCTAGACAATCCCTTGTCAAGCAGTTTTCTTATCAAAAGATCCATAGGGAGATTACTGGTCGTGCAATATTCGTCAGTTTGTTCACTCCAATCGCCTTCCCTTGTTTCCAGGGCCCATGCATGTATTTCTGCTTTACTCACCTTTAAAAGTTCCTGTGCAAGATTGCCACAATTGCACGCACCCATATGGCCCCACTGGTAAGCCGCTCCTTTTTCAAGTTTTTTAGCTGCAGCACGTAATGCCTGAATTAATTCTATTCCTGGTATTGCCATAATAAGAGAGATTTCTACCTTATAACAAAAATGTGTAGAGAAAGTTTTCCCTCACTTACTCTAAATGGGTAGATGTATTTACAAGAAAAGATTATAGTGAGATTGTAGTTGAAAGTTTAAAATATTGTATTTTTCAAAATACACTTCAACTTTACGCACGGGCAACAATAATAAATCATTTGCATTTGATAGCATCAGCAAAGGAAGGTTTTTTACTGTCTGATATTTTAAGGGATATTAAGAAACATACTTCAAAAGTAATGGTTAATCAAATTACAGGTAATTCATAAGAAAGCAGAAAAAATTGGATGCATTTGATATTTAAGAAAGCCCTGACTTATCGGGATTTTCAACTGGAGAACGAAACACAAGAAATCAAGGACATCAGTTTTGGCAGCAGAATAATCATTCTGCGAAGCTGTCAAAACAGTAAATGAAAGAACCAAAGCTGAATTATCTCCATGAAATCCATTAAGAGCAGGGATTGTCAGAGAAACAAAACAATATTATTCTAGTATATAAAATTATTTTACTGGACAGAAAGGTTTAATCAAAAGTATTATGAAATGGGTCCGTGTTACAGATACTTTATTTCATTATAAAGTCGTAGTTACGATAGCTAAACTACGTATAGGGTTGGGCTTCGGAACATTTGAACCAGAGGGTGACTCAGTTCTGTTCAAAACTAATATTGTGTGGTATGAGTAGCAAGAATGTCATAAATGACTTTGTTTTTATTGGCTTGGGGGCAAGTAATAGTCTGATTTTGCTTACTTTAATTCGAAAGGGACTGTTAAAAAATAAAAAAGTTGCCATTTTCGAACCTGAAAGCAAAACTAATAATGACAAAACTTATTGTTTCTGGTCAAAACAGGGCGAACAAATTATTGAAGACCTAACCCCAATTATATCTCACCGTTTTAACTCAGTCAAGGTTAGTCAGTCGCCTGTTCAAGATATTGATTCACAGCCATATCACTATATTCGCAGTATAGATTTATATAATCATACGCTAAACATACTTAAACAAGAACAAATTGAAATTTATCGAAAAAGTGTAAATCATATCACTTGTGAAAATGAAATTTACTTTGTCCATACTGAAAGCGAATCTTATCAATCGAATTTTGTTTTCGATAGTCGTCCTTCATCAATCGTTCCACTGGTACATCATAATATCTATTTAAACCAATCCTTTTATGGATTGCATATCAAATGTGAGAAAGAGGTTTTTCATAAGGATACTTTTGAAATGATGAACTTTAACGTAGATCAAAATGATCACACTCAATTCGTCTACATTATTCCTTTTTCAACGTCAGAAGCTTTAGTAGAACTTACACGTTTTGGCACCGATAAAATTGATATTAACTATGCATCGTGTGTTTTAGATAAATTTATTTTAAGAGATTTTGGCGAATATCAGATTTTGGCAGACGAGTTTGGATGTATTCCAATGACTACTCATATCACTCCACCAAATTCATTTAAAGGCATATTAAATACAGGAGCAAGCGCCAACTTAATCAAGCCAAGTACCGGCTATGGTTTTAAAAATATGCACACTTTTGCGCTAAATGTTGCCGAAAGAATAGAGTCAAACAACTTTGAGAAATTCAATGAGATAAATATTGATTCAAAAAAACGTTTCAAATTTTACGATAAGCTTCTGCTGATAATATTGAAATATTGGCCTTCGAAAGGAAAGATAATTTTCACAAGTCTATTTAAAAAACAATCAGTTTTTACAGTTTTTTCTTTCTTAGACGAGAAGTCATCCTTGCGCCAGGAAATCAAAATCTTTGCATCACTTCCTACCGTTCCATTTCTTAAAGCATTGTATTTGTATATGAAAATGGAAAATTATACTCGCTATGCTTATGCATTTTTTATAGTTTGTTTCTATCTGATTTTATTCGATTTGAGCTTTCAACTTGCTGCATATTTTAATTATGGAGTATTGATTACCGGTCTAATATTTGTTGGAATTCCACATGGTGCTTTGGATCACATGTTTTTAAAAAAGAAAAGTAATTATCAATTTCTTTTTGTACTTAAATACTTATCAATCATAACATTATATTATATTTTTTGGCAATCTTTTCCATCCATAGCTTTAATAGTCTTTATTATTTATTCCTCTTTCCACTTTGGAGAATCTGAATTGATGGAAACTGATGGAAAAGTTGATTCTATAAGCACTCACTTTAAAGCATTTTTGATGGGTTTAAGCATTCTCTGTTTTATCATTTTCAGCCATCTTATTGAAGTGATGCAATTAGTTGCATATTTAGTAAGTATTCCTGACCTGAGTTTTAGTCAGTTCGAAATAACTTCTATATCTGTTGGGATTGCTATTCTATCTTTTACCTACATTTTAACTTTAAGCATCATTTCTAAAAACAGGTCGTATTTCAGCCTGTTATTTCTATTGTTATTAGGTGTTAGAGTTCCATTAGTTTTAGCCTTTGGTCTTTATTTTATTTTCCAGCATAGTTTCAACGCATGGCAGCACCTGAAAGAAGGGCTTCAAATGAACTCAATGCAGTTGTATAAAAAGTCATGGTTTTACACCCTTGGCGCGATACTCATCTTTCTCTTCATTGCTTTTAATGCAAATGAGATTAAGAGTGTCGATGGTTTGTATGCTAAGTTTTTCATTTTCATAGCATGCATCAGTCTTCCGCATATTTTTTTAATGCACACATTCTACAAGA
>JACMMR010000028.1 GCA_014378965.1 Candidatus Parcubacteria bacterium
AAAGAATCTTTCAGGGATTTAAGTTTTACGTCTAAAATAGCTGCCTGAATAGTGTCTAACCTGGAATTTATCCCAATCCTTTGAAATTCATAGCGTTGTCCTTGCCCATGTGAGGAAATGCTTTTGCATTTGTTCATCAGGACTTCATCATTTGAAAAAACTGCACCACCATCACCCATGCAGCCAAGATTTTTAGTGGGAAAAAATGAAGTAGTCCCGATATGCCCAATTGTACCTGCTTTTTGCCAATTGCCTTTGAAGTTAATTTCTGTTCCCAGAGATTGGGCATTATCTTCAATAACATATAAATTATGCTTTTCAGCCAAAGTCATGAGTTCATCCATGTTACAGGCTTGCCCAAAAAGATGTACCACTATGATTGCTTTGGTTTTGGAGGTGATGTGTTTTTCTAACGAACTGACATCAAGGTTATAGGATTTTTCATTTACCTCTGCGAATACAGGTTTTAACCCTAACAACGCTACAGCTTCTGCTCCGGCCACATAGTTAAATGAGGTTGTTATTACCTCATCGCCAGGCTTTAAGTCCAAGGCCATTAGAGCAATTTGCAAGGCATCGGTTCCATTTGCACAGGGTACAAGATGTTTTACATTCAAATAATCGGCCAGGTTCTGGCCAAATGCTTTCACCTCTGGACCATTAATGAACGCCCCGTGAGCCAGTACTTTTTGGATCGCAGCATCCAATTCACCTTTGCAAGCCTCGTGCTGACTTACAAGGTCCACCATTTGGATTTTTTTTGTGAGTTTAATGGCTTCTGGCATTTGGTTGTTTTTTGAAAAATAACGGAATAATGCGATTGAAAATTACTTATTCATAAATCATTTCTTATGCTGAATTTGGCATCTTCCCAACTTACAGATTCATCATTTTTTCTAGAATCCGCAACTAATACATCTATAAATTCGTGAATTTCCCCGCTATGCTTTTTAAAAGCTTTCAAATCTATCGCTAACAATTTTCGATTATTAGCATCATTTGTTATATAGCTTATCCCTTTCATATTGTAACTATATATAATTTTACGCTAAAGCTAACCTTCCCTTCCCGTAATATAGTGTAGATAGTTTTGAATTTGATGAACGTATCGGATAGTTATTAATGTAAAAGAATTATGAGTCTTATATGGCACTATCTCTATTCCATTTACTGTTAGCTGAAAATTTCGGGTATGCACCAAAAACAATGGATAACCCTATGTGTCAACTTCAATATTTAACTTTTTTAACAATTCGGATGTCAAAGGGATAGGTTTAAATTGCTTTATATCAATCCATTTTTCTTCTAGTTATTCTATTCTACAAAGTATACTATCAGCCCGAAACCCCAACACTACAATATCTACTTCATTTATTTTTAAGATATTTTTGTATCTTAAGTCCCCCATTTTAATCGTTGTATATATTAGTCTTTTGGATTGTGCTTAATGCTTTTTTAAGGTTTTGATCGAAGTTTGACAGTTCTTCTTTTTTAGGCTCAGATTCAGAAATTTCCTTAGATGAAGGTAGAGTATTTTTCTCTCTTATGACCTTTACGACTTTATCAAAATCTGACTCATAAGTCTTGTCTTGTATCGGCCTAAATTTTTCATATTCCTTTTCAGCAAACGATTTTGCAACTAAAGCGCTTACCTTTCCTGACCCTTTTAAAATGTCATACTCATTAAATTCTAAAAATACATCTAGTTTTTTTATCCAATCAACCATTTTCATTTCCCTTTGCTTCTTGGCTTGCAATTCCGCATAATCAAGGTACATGTTAACGACAATATTTAATTCGCTTATCTCGTTCTCACTCAGATAGTTTTTAGCAACTAATACATCACTTTTAATTACCTTTCCTTTAATCTCATACTGCTTCCAAGTAGTAAGACCCATATTAGGCAATTTTGAATCAGCCCTTGATTTAATTATCTCAGAAGCTGTCATTTTTGTAATAGCATATTCTAGCTTATTCTGCACGGTCGCAAAAAAAGTCTGTGTTATTTGAGATTTTGAATCATAGTCACTGCTACATTGAGCATATATATCTGTAATTTTTTGATAGAATCTTCTTTCTGAGGCTCGTATATCCCGAATCCTTTCAAGTAGTTCATCAAAATAATCCTTACCAAATGTTTTTTTACCGCTCTTAAGTCTTTCATCATCAAGGACAAAACCTTTGATTAAATACTCTTTAAGCACCCCTGTTGCCCAGATTCTAAATCTTGTAGCTTGATATGAATTAACTCTATATCCAACTGCGATAATAACGTCAAGATTATATACCATTGTTGGGTAATTTTTACCGTCATTGGCAGTTATTCGAATTTTTCGAATAACTGAATCTTGATTTAATTCACCAGATTCAAAAATTTGAGTTAGGTGATAATTTATTGTATTTACCTCAACATTGAATATTTCAGCCAGCTTTTTTTGGGAAGCCCAAACCATTTCATCACTTACAAGGATCTGAATTTTGGTATTCCCATTTTCACCTCTGTAAAAAAGAAACTCGGAATCTTTTTCTAAGTCTATCATATCCCAGTCAATTGTTTATAAGTTAAGCGGTTTTCCATTTCACCAAAGAACTAATGAAACCTATACTCCTAAAATAGGTAATTTGTGTTTGTAGCTTCATCCTTGGCTGTTTTCTACATTCTTATTAGCGTGTCTGTTTTTAACTCCAACAAAAGTTTCATCCAGTTCCACAACTCCATTATTCCCCGTAGAATCAATTTCCTCTGAATTATCCAAACCAAAGCAATTACGGATCCTGTGGTTCATAAACCAAGCCGTTTTTTGAGTAACCTCTAAGTCTTTACCTAACTGGATTGAAGAAATACCCTTTTTATGAGAAGTGCTTATATAAATGGCTAAGAACCATTTTTGAAGCTCAATCTTAGTATTATCAAAAAGTGTTGCAGTGCGAACGTTAAAGTATTTTCCTGTATTTTTACACTTGTACTTATTTCCAGCACATTTGTACACAATAGAGGTAGGATCGAAAGGAGAAACTACATTTCCATTCCATCTAAGTTCTTCTAAATAAGTAATGCAAGTTTGTTCGTCAGGGAACGCTTTGATTAGCTCTAGTATGGATTTGAATTCTAAATTTATCATAACCTATCTTCGTACATTACAAAGTTAAGAAGTTAATTACACTAATCCGAATTAAATAAGTGTAAAATAATATATAGACACCTCGGTTTATTATACCTCCAATAGATTTTGACGATACAATAGATCAACATCCGTTTTTACGATATATTCTCTACAAAAAAACACCCAATCTCTCGGGTGTTTATCAATCTAAACTACTGTTGGTGGTCTACAACCAAACAAACTTTCTGAACTCTAGACTAAAAAATTCTTCCATCTCATCATATTCAAAACTTACCCTGCATTTCAAGCTTTTCAACCTAAACAAGTTGTTTTTTCCTATTGGGAAATCATAAACTGCAACGTAGTCCGTAAACTCATTCTGACTTTGGTGGACTTTCATGTCAGCCAAATCCACAACATGTCTTATTTTATATCCAGGTACTTCTACTACAATTTTGTTTTCTGGTGTTGCAAGGTCAGTAAAATAAGGGATTTCAACCCGTACAAAATATTCCTTACCAGACTTGTATAAAAAGATCCTTTCAGATTCGTTTTGTGCAAACACTAAAGATGTGTAAAAACAAAGGGCAAGTAGTGTAAGTAATTTTTTCATTGTGTTGTTGTATACAGTCTTATACTCCGAAAAGGCATTTACCTTTTCACACAAATGAACCAAAAACTTACACGTGTCAGAAAATCCTTAATCTACTTCTACAGTGGCTTTAATAACAGCCGGATCCCCTTTAATTTTATCGCGAATAGCCTTTTCCAGTTCTTCCATCAACTCCGGATTGTCTTTGATGATCTCCTGAACTGCATCCCTTCCCTGACCAAGTTTGCTTGCTTTATAGGAAAACCATGAGCC
>JACMMR010000029.1 GCA_014378965.1 Candidatus Parcubacteria bacterium
ACCATTAGAGTTTAATACTTTCTGTATTTCTTTTACATAGGGAGAGATATCACCTAACTGTAGATCTGGAAATGTTTGGAAGTTTGTGGCGGCGTTTGTTTGGAGGGAGAAAAGAAATGAAAGGATTAAAAAATATTTAAAAGAATTTCTTTGTATCATAGTTTTATATGGTTATTTTTATAAATGATTATAAAGTAATAATACCATATTTAGATCTTTAACCTATGGTCACTATCTCACACCCATCTTTTGTTACAACGATAGTATGCTCAACATGTACCGCCAAACTCTTATCTTGAGTCACAAATGTATATCCATCAGATAGCTGATTCATCGCAGTACTTTTTTCGGTGAGTATCGGCTCAATAGCAATAACATTTCCTTCTTTTAAAATTACCCCTTCACCCCTCTTTCCGAAGTTTGGAATAAATGGATCTTCGTGAATACTATGTCCTATCCCGTGTCCTCCTAAAATAATTGGTATTTTAAATTTACCACCTTTATTTCCTCTTACAACATCCTCTATTGCTTGACCAATATCCCCTGTTCGCACACCTGGTTTTAACATATCGATTGCATTATTAAGTGAACGCGTTGCTACATCAATCATCTCTTGTCCTACTTTATTATATTCCCCTCCACCTACAACTAGAGTTATTGCTGAGTCAGTAAACATATCTTTAAATTTAAGACCCATATCAAGTGTTACAACATCTCCTTTCTTTAAAACTCTTGGTTTTTCGTTTGGTATACCATGAACAACTTCATGATTTACAGATATGCAAATAGATCCAGGAAATGGTCGTGGTGCACCACCTGGTGTATAATTTAAAAATGCAGGAATGGCATTATGTTCTATACACAATCCTCGCGCCCTTGTGTCTAAATCTTTTGTTGAAACATTTTCTAGTGTTTCATCTTTTAAAGTATGTAAAATAGTATAAAGTATCTTTCCTCCTTCTTTTAAAATTTCTATTTCTTTTTTGGTATAAATGATTATTTTAGACATTCTTGAATATCTTCGTGAATTTTATGTATTTCCTGCTCTCCATTTATTTTATGAAATTGAAATCGAGAATTATGCTCAAGGTATTCAATGGCTGGAATAACTTCTTCATCAAACCATTTTTTCTTAGCATCAAATATATCGGAGCTATCATCATCTCGATGTCGGTTTTTCATTTTATCAACTGACCACTCATGACTTACATCCAGATAAAAAACATGTGCATTTTTTATTTCATAAAAATCAAACACATCTGAAACAGTCTTAGCTTCGTTGAGTGAACGTAATCCTCCATCCATAATTAGATTTTTATTCGGATCAAAATTATTTTTAAAATAATTTCCAATAATAGTAATACAAAGAAAATCAGGATGACGTGCACCTTTGTCATAGATTACGTCGACTTTTTTTGAAGTAAAATTATCTCCTTCTGCAATCAATTTTCTAAACTCGTTTCCAGTACTTAGATACAAGGTATTTTCATTTATTAATTTAAAATAGTCAATTAAACTTGCTGATTGGGTACCTTTACCACAACCTGATCTTCCTATAAATATTATTGCTTTTTGATTCATGTCACTCATTATACAATATTTCAATCTAATATTCTCTCATACTTATCTGTGCATTCACTTTCTTTACAACATCAATCAATGTAGAGATAACAATAAGAATTCCTGTTCCACCAATACTAATAGATGCAACATTAGTAAAATTTTGAACGATAGCTGGAAGGATAGCAATGGATGCTAAAAATAATGCACCAATAAATGTTGTTCGAGTTACAATTCGAGATAAGTAATCCATTGTTGAATCACCTGGTCTAATACCTGATACGAATGCACCTTGTTTTTGTAGATTCTCTGCCATTTGTTTTGGATCAAATGTTACAGCTGTATAAAAATATGTGAATAAAAACACAAGAATAAAGTATGCGATTCCATGAACAAGTGCATCTTGTGACCATACTGATAAAAATCTTCCAATACTTTGTAATGTAGGATTTGTGGCAACTATTAAAATATTTCCTAAAAATGAAGGGAACATCAAAAGCGTAATGGCAAAGATGATAGGCATAACACCCGCTTGATTCAGCTTGATTGGTAAATACGTTTTATGTGAACCTGATGCACCTTGTGTTGAAAGTGATCGAGCCTGTCTTGCATAGTTTATCTCTATTGGTCTCTCAGCTTCAGTGATGTACACAATGAGCGCGATGATTGCCACAGATAGTATTCCTATACCAATAAACAAAGGCAGTTGCGTAGCATCATATGTAGCCAATACTCTTGAAAGACTTCGTGGTAAAGCAGCGATGATACCTATAGTGATGATAAGTGAAATACCATTTCCTATACCATACTCTGTAAGTCTTTCTCCAATCCACATCAGTAAGATTGATGAAGCGACAACTATGATAGCAACTTGTACAAAACCAAAAGATGTAAGCCCTCCAAATACTTCTGGAGATTGTCTTGTAATCAAAGTAATGATTCCGAACGTTTGAATAAATCCAACTGGAATTGCAAGCAGTCTTGAATATTGAGAAAGTTTTTTACGACCTGCTGCACCTTCTTCTTGCTGTAATTCTTTCATTCCTGGGAATACCATAGTCAAAAGTTGAATAATAATTGATGCAGTGATGTATGGACCGACACCAAGCATAAGAATTGATAACGCTGACAAACCACCTCCTGAAAACAAGTTTAAAACTTGGAAAAAGCTATTTCCATCAACGAGTGCTTTAATGGCTTGTACATTTACTCCAGGAACTGGAATAGCAGACAATGCTCTAAAAATAACTAGAATAGCCAGAACAAATAATATTCTGTTTCTTATAGTTTTATCTGAAAATATTGCTTTGATTTTATTGAACATATACTTTGCCTCCAGCTTTCTCGATTTTCTCGATAGCAGCTTTTGAGATTGTGAATTTTTTAAATGTTAATGCGTTTGTAATTTCTCCACTTGCTAAAATCTTAACTTTAGGAACTTTACCTTTCAACAATTTAACTAATTTCAAATCTACAAGTTTTTGAGGTGTTAAAACAGTTCCTGCTTCAACTAAAGCAAAAGCTGACACGTTTAGTACTACAGGTTTTATTTCAAAAGATTTGTTGATATTTTTACCACGACCTCTAAGTTTTGGGATTTTTTTAATGATCTCTCTAATCTCAGGACGTAATTTACGACCAGCACGTGATGTTTGACCTTTTTGTCCACGTCCTGAAGTTTTACCTCTTTTACTTCCACGACCAACTTGTTGTTTAGTTTGTCGTTGTGTTTTTCTTTTTAGTGTATGTAATTGCATATATTTATTTTATTATACCAAAATATTATTTTGTATGTTTAATTTTCTTAGTCGCTGATAAGGTAGACAAAGCTTTGATAACAACTTTAGCGTTGTTCATACGGTTCTTTGTACCAGATCTCAATTTTCCAATAATATCCTTGATACCTGCGATCTCAATTACGTCACGAACTGATGATCCTGCAACTATTCCCTTACCCGGAGCAGGTCGTAATTCTACTTGAGCTGAAGAATATTTAGCAGAGACTTCATGTGGAATTGTTCCTGTTTTTGTTAATGGAAGTCTAATCATATTCGCTTTAGCTTTTTTGTATGCCTTATCAACTGCCATAGCAGTATCAAGTCCTTTTCCTGTTCCAAAACCAATTCTACCTTTTCTATCTCCAGCAATAACGGCAACTGCAAAAGAGAATTTTCGTCCACCTGAAGTAACACGAGTTACTCTTCTGATTGCAACTATTTTTTGATCAAATTCAGGTTTTGGTTTTGCTTCTCTTTTTGGACCACGGTTATCACGTCTTGGGCCACCCCTTTGAGGTCTTTCATTTTTAACAAAAGCACGTGGAGCATGAGACGCTGGTGCCACTGGCACAACTGCTTCATGATCAGCTTCAACTGATGGAGTTTCAACCTCAGGAGCAGGAGCAGCTTCAACAGCAGCTTCTATCTCTTCTGCAATAGTTTCAACTATAACCTCTACACCTTCACTAGAAGTTATCTCTTCGTTGCCATTGTCATTTATTAAATTATCGTTTTGATTTGTGTCTGTCATATGTTTATTTATTGTTTGATTAAAATTCTAATCCAGCTTCCCTGGCAGCTTCTGCTAATGCAAGTATACGACCTGTGTACTTATATCCATTTCTGTCAAACACAACTTTTGTAATACCTTTTGCTTTTGCAGCTTTAGCAATTTCTTTTCCCACACCGATCGCAGCATCCATTTTTTTATCTTTCATTTCTGAACTATTTGCTTGTACTAAAGTTTTACCCGCATTGTCATCGATGATTTGTGCATATGTAAATTTATTAGATTTAAACACTGTTAATCTAGGTCGTTGTTCAGTTCCTTGAACTTTGGCTCTGATTCTATTTTTGATACGGTCTCGGTTTGATAAAATTATTCTTTTCATATATTTATATTTATTTTTATTTATTTAAGATTAAGCAGCTTTTTTACCTTGTTTTCTCTTAATAATTTCATCATCATATCTAAAGCCCTTACCTTTGTACGGTTCTGGTTTCTTAAGTGATCTGATTTTAGCAGCGAATGAACCAACTGCTTCTTTATCAATACTTGTAAATGTATACACACCTTTTTCAATAATTACGGCTACCTCTGTAGGTATTTCTACGTTTACTGGATGTGAAAATCCAAGTGCGAGCTTCAACATATTTCCAGCAACTTCCCCTTTATATCCAACACCTTCTAGTATTAATTTTTTTACATATGGAGTATTCACACCGGCAATCATGTTTTTTGCATGAGATGAGTATGTTCCCCACAATGATCTTCCGAAAGCATCGTTTTGTTTTGGTTTAAATGATAATTCTGAACCTTCAAGAACCACCTCTACTATTGGTAGAAATTTCTTTGTTAATTCACCTTTAGGTCCTTTCACTGTTAATACACCATCTGTAAATGAAACAGTTGTTCCTGCAGGTATTGTTGTTATTTGTTTTCCGATTCTTGACATATATTTTTATTTTTTTGCTTTAACTACTTTTGCAGTTTATAACTTATAAAGTGGAAGATCTTTAGCTTACGCAGGGCGTCTTAAGACCCAAATGGACTACCTGGTGGTAGCAGAAATAATTACCAAATCTTAAATAAGAACTCACCTCCAATCTTTTGTGCCCTTACCTCTCTGTCTGTAAGAACTCCTTTTGGAGTAGACACAAGTAGAGCTCCGTATCCATTTTTAACTTGATGAGCTTCTCTATATGATCCATATACTCGTCTTGAATATTTCGATAATTGTTGTACACCAGCAATTTTAGGCTTTCCGTCTGTCTCGTATACAAGTGATACTTCAATATATTGGATAGGTACAGCTCCAGTTACCTTAACATTAGAAACAAATCCAAGATCAGACAATTTGTCCAATATTGATTTTCTAAATTTAGAAAAACCAAAAGTTGTTTTTTCTTTACCTGCAATATTTGCAGTTTTTAGATTGTTTATTATTTGTGATATTCCGTGATTCATATATTTATATTATTTACTTTTTATTATTTGCCTTTTACCATGATGATTTTTTAATACCTGGGATAAGTCCTTCATTAGCCGCTTCACGGAAACAAATTCTACACATATCAAAGTCTCTCATGTACCCTCTTTTTCTACCACACATAAAACATCGTCTTACTACACGACTTTTAAACTTTGGTGTTTTTAGTGATCTTTGTATTACTGCTTTTTTTGCCATATTTTTATTATTTTATCTTTATTATATTAAAATTATTTTTTAAATAAGAAACCAACTAAATCTAATAAAGCTTTAGTTTCTTCTTTGGTCTTACTTGTTGTAACAATTGTCGCACCAAAACTAAATACATCTTGGATGTTTTCGTCTGTCGTTTCTGGAAATACAGTATGCTCCTTGATACCGAAAGAAAAGTTACCCATTGAATCTATTCCTGTCACTGAAATACCTCTAAAGTCTTTTGTACGAGGAAGTGCAATGTTTACAACCTTTTCGATAAATGACCACATTTTCTCACCTCTTAAAGTCACCTTGTACCCTGATGAATCACCTGCACGTAGTTTAAATCCAGCAACTGATTTTTTTGCTAAAGTCGTAACAGGTTTTTGACCTGTTATCTTTGTAAGTCTGTCCAGCATTAATTCTTTCTTCTTTGGATCTTTTATAGAACCAATTGTAGTAGTAACAACCACCCTCATGATTTGAGGTGCTTGTAATTTATTCTTATATTTAAAATCACCCTTTAAAGTGTCAAATGTTGTTTTTACTTTTTCTTTTACTGTTTTATGAGCCATATGTTTATATATTAATTATTATTATTTAACTGCTGCTACGTTTGATATATGTATTGGAGTTGCAACGGAAACAACTGAACCTTTCTCACCTGACTTGCTCGGTTTGATGTGAGTTTTTTTGAGGTTAATACCTTCTACAAGTACTTTATTTTGCTTCACGAAAACTTGCAAAACTTTTCCTGTTTTAGTTTTATCATTTCCTATTAAAATTTTTACTGTTTGTCCTTTTTTTATCATATGTTTATTTTATATTTATACTATTTCTGGAGCTTTAGATGCTATTGTTTGGTATCCCCTTTCTGCAATTTCTCTTGGAATTGGTCCAAAAATACGTCCTCCCAATGGCTCACCTTTTGTCTTATCAATAAGCACAACTGCATTTTCATCAAATCGCACGTATGAACCATCTTTTCTTCTAAATGCTTGTCTTGCGCGAACAACTACAGCCTTGTGAATATCTTTCTTTTTAGTTTGCTTTCTTGGTTCAGCTTTTTGGATAGATAAGATAACTGTGTCTCCTAAGTATGCATATCTTTTTGCTGCATGGCCAAGCACTTTGAAAACTCGACCGATTTTACCGCCTGAGTTATCTGCTATTGCTACTATTGATCCTGGTTGTATCATATATTTATATTTATTTTATTTAACTAATGTAAAATGTTTATCTTTTGATATTGGTGCTGTTTCTATAATAGATACCTTATCACCTATTTTCTTTGTGTTTCCAGCATCATGTGCCTTAAACTTTTTTGAAATAGTAACGTATTTATTATATTTTGGAAGCTTTACATATCTATCCACCTTAACAGTAATAGTGTCTGTCATCTTATCTGATGTTACTACCCCTGTTAGGATTCTTTTTTTACTTTTTGTTTCTGGTGTCATATATTTTTTATTATTTTAAAAATTCGTTACAATTATCGTGTTATCATTCTTGTTTTAACAGGTAATTTTGAGTTAGCCTTTCTAAAAGCTTCTTTTGCAATAGCTTCTGATGGAGCGTCGATCTCAAACAAGATACGTCCTGCATATGTTTCAAAACAGAACCCTTCTGGCTCTCCTTTTCCTGAACCCATGGGTACTTCTGCGGCTTTCTTTGTGAAAGGTCTATCAGGGAATACTCTAATCCAAATTCTTCCAGTTTTTCCAAGTGTTCTTGAAATAACTTTACGAGCTGACTCAATCTGGTTTGAAGTGATACGAGCTTGAGTTGTAGCCGCGATACCATATGCACCATTAGCAAGAGAAATACCTCTTGTTTCTGTTTTTTTAACAAGTACTTTAGCATTGCGTCGAGTAACTTGCCATTTTCGATGTTTTACTTTTTTTGGAAATAACATATATTTTTACTTAATTATTTTTGTGTTTTATTAAAAATATCACCTTTATAAATCCAAACTTTTATACCTAAGTCACCATAAGGCATGTGCGCTTTATGACGAGCGTAGTCTATATCAGCTCTTATTGTTTGTAGTGGAATACGACCTCTTTTTATTTCTTCACTTCGGGCCATATCGGCACCAGCCAATCTTCCACCTAGATATATTCTGATACCTTTTATATCTTTAACAGCCATCACTTTCTCTACAGTTTGCTTAAGAACTCTTCTATAAGGAAGACGTTTTTCTATACCTTCAGCAATCATTTGAGAAACTATAGATGCGTTACCTTCAGGATTTTTTATTTCTACAACTTCGATTTGTAGATTGGGAGCTTTTTCTCCAATTTTTAATAAAATTTTCTCTAGAGCTTTTTTGATTTTAATAACTCCATCACCACTTTTTCCGATAACAACTCCTGGTCTTGAAGTATTAATAATAACTTTAATAGCTTTTGCACTTCTTTCTATTTCTACCAAACCGATATATTGGTTTTTAAGATTTTTTGTAAGCCAATCACGCATCAACATATCGCCTTTTAAATTCAATCTAAAATCAGCGTTAATAGAAAACCATCTAGATTTCCAATCTTTAATTATTCCGAGTCTATGTGCGTATGGGTGAACTATTTTTGTCATATGTTATATTATTATTTACTTTTTTTTGCTGTTTTAGTTGTCTTTTTTTTATTTTCTTCGATGATACTTAGAGTTACATGAATATGTGATGTTCTCTTGTTAATACGAGCACCAACTCCACGAGCTCTTGGCATCATACGTTTTAAAACAACACCTTCATCAACTGTGATATTTTTAATTTTTAAAGTATCAGCAACTAAACCTGCATGAACTGCGTTAGCAATTGCAGATTCAAGAAGTTTTTTAACAACAGGAACAGCTCTTTTTGTCGTAAAATTTAAAGTGTCCAATGCACTTGAAACTTTTTTACCTTTAATAAGATCGGTAACGAGTCTTACCTTTCTTGGTGATTGTCTATAATTTTTTAATATGGCTTTCATGTTGTTGTTATTATATTAAATTAATTATTTTTTCTTAGCGGCTGGAGCGGCTTTGGCGGCTTTTGCAGCAGTGATTTCAGCTTGCTTTTTGGCAGCATCTTGTTCTTTTTGCATCTTACCTCCATGTCTAGTAAATTTACGTGTTGGCGAAAATTCTCCAAGTCTATGTCCTACCATATCTTCTGTTGCAGCTACTTCTATATGGTTTTTACCGTTATGAACTCCGAATGTATATCCAACCATCTCAGGTGAAATAACACAGTCTCTGTACCAAGTTTTAACAACCCCCACTTGTTCTGGAGTTTTGCCGGCTATTTTTTTAAGTAGCCTTTCTTCTATATATGGGCCTTTTGATATTGAACGTGTCATGGGTTATAAATTTAACAAATAATTAGTAATTAGTCAATGTTTGTAATGCTTTTGGTTATTATTGCGATTATCTC
>JACMMR010000030.1 GCA_014378965.1 Candidatus Parcubacteria bacterium
CAGACTGCTACATAAACACAGTGGCCATTTTTTGCCAAAATATTCGACTCATCAATATATACGATGTATTTACTTTTATTTGTTAAATCCATCAACTAACAGTATCAAATTGAACATAAAATTCTCCTAAAGAAATTCTAAGGAAACACCTAAGAAGTAATAATTGTATTACGGAGTATAAACAACAGACTTCTTCAAGAAATTAATCAGCTTAATCACATCATTATTTTTTTCATTACTCTTTAAAATAATAATAACCACTTTTCTCATTCCACCTTTCAGTGTCGGAATCTCAAATATCGATGCAGTTGTCTGTAAAGCTTGATCAATGTATCCATTTTTACCACCAACATATCCTGTAACTAAAAGCTGTGGGTTTCGGTTTAACCACGTATGACCTTTTATAGAAAATTGTTTTACTCTTGTTGTGTCAAATACAGTTGGATCATGTTTCCAGATGTAGCGAACAAGTTTTAGTAAATCTTTTGGTGTGGAACTATTTTTTGGATCAAGACCTGATGGATCATTATAATATGTATCTTCCATACCAAGAGAAGCTGCTTTAAGATTCATCTGATCTAAAAATTCTTGATGTCCATAGTGATCAGCAAACACTTCAGCAGCATCATTTGATGATTCCATTAAAAGTGGAAAGACAAGATCAGTTAGTCGAATCTTTTCGCCAAGTGACAATCCCCCTTGGGCACCGTAGGCATTTGTGGCATCTCTTGAAACTATGGCAACCTGTTGCAAATTCATTTTTTCTGTTGCAATTGTCGAGGTCATTAATTTACTTACAGAAGCGATCGGATATATGGTGTCCGAATTTTTCTCAAGAATAATCTCACCACTATCTAAATCAGCCAACAAGTAAGCTCGAGAACTTAAAACCGGAAGAACTGGTTTTTCAACCAAATCATATTTATCAATCAATTCATCACCTCCGGCTGACATCTCTTCACCAGGAAGCTCTCGTGTTCCTATCACCAAAGTCTTATCACTATATTTATTTATATTATCAGTTAAATATTGATTTCCCATACTTTCATCAAAACCAATACGAGAGACACCTGGAATATTTATATTAAAATATTTGTGTATATCGAATACTTCTTTTTGAGCTATGGTAATTTTTTCTGTCGATGTTCCACTTGAAGTAGCACTTGTAAAAATATTTCTATCTAAATCAGCCCGAACATACATTTTTTTTAATTCATCATTTACTTTTTCTTGATCTGATTTTATATCTTGTGCAACCACTTGAAGTTTTTCATTTTTATTTAAAAACAATAATGTACTTTGTGTTAAAAATGATACAACCGATATACCAACTATAACTACACCTACAGCCTTTAGTCCAAATTTCCACAAACTAGTCGTTGGTTTTGGAGAAACATCAGATTCTTCTGTATGATGACCTGAATTAACATACCCATCAGAATGATCGAGTTTTGATCTTAGAGTTTCTAAGTATTTATGATAATCGGCATTGTAGGGGTTGTTTTCCATATTCTAAAATTAATTATAATATATCTTTTACTGTAACAACTAGCATCAATGTTAATAATAATATAAAACCTATACTATTTAAAGTATTTACAAATTTGATAGGTAATTTTCTTTTTATTATCCCCTCAATAACTGCGATTACAACACGTCCTCCATCAAGTGCTGGGAATGGCAGTATATTCATAGCAGCAAGTGAAATAGAAATAAGAATTGTTACAAAAAGCAATGATACAAATCCTTCTTGAGATGAAGTTCCAACAACTTTCGCAATACCTACAGGGCCAGACACTTCTTCCCAAGACCCATGCCCTGTAAATAATTTTCCAAAGAATCCTATCACTCCAGAAAACACTTGTGTAGTCAAGTTATATGTTCCTTGTAGACCATAATATATACTCGGAAATAATCCCATACGAACAGTTGCTGTTTCTGCCAAACCAACACCTATAGTATTGTTAGCTGATTTTTCAACTACTATAGATGAGGTTGCATTATTTTTAAATAATACTAGAGAAAATACTTGTGGGGCATCTTTAATACTTGTTTGGACTTGTGTGATATCAGTTGTACTCGAACCATTTACTGATAATAAAAAATCTCCAGCTTTAATACCCGCAACGTCTGCCGGGCTATTTTTAAGAATTTGTTGAATTAACACTTGTCGATGACCTTGAATATACTTGTCGTTTACACCATCAAGGGCAACTTTTGATGTTCCAATCAATAAAGTTAACGACATCAACATCCAAGCAAATAATAGATTAAAAAATACACCTGCACATAAAATCATCACTTGCTTCCAAGGTGCTATATTTTGAAAATTTCTTTTGTCGCTTTTATTATCAGCATCCTCAGGATTTTCACCATGAATTTTTACATATCCGCCAAGTGGTAATGCATTTAATGAATATGTAGTTTCACCTTTTTTAAATGAAAAAATTTTTGGCGGAAAACCAAGTGCAAATTCATCCACACGAACTTTAAAAAGTTTTGAAAATAAAAAATGTCCTAACTCGTGAACAAACACAAGGACTGAGAGTACTAATAAAAATAAAAGTGTAGTGAGCATTTAGTTTGTAATTTCTTTTTCTTTTTTAGCGAATAATGCGTCTAATGATGACATGCCTGTTTCCATATGTTTATCAAATTCTTTTTTAGATCTGGAAACGTCATCTTCTGACATTTCTCCTTCTTTCTTTTGATTGTTCATATCATCATTTACAGCGTTTCGTTCTTGTCGCATTGATACTCTGGCATCTTCCAGTTTTTCTTTAGCTTGTTTGGCAAGTTGAAGTCTTCGCTCTCCTGTTAGATCTGGAAAAATAATTCGTAAACCTTTTTCATCCACCGATGTTGATACACCAAGGTCTGCTACGATAACAGCTTTTTCGATTGCTTTAATAAGTCCACCGTCCCAAGGGGATACTCTAATGCATTTAGCATCCTCAATACCGATTGAAGCAACATTGGATAACGGAACCATTTCACCATATGACTCTACTCGAACTTGGTCCAAAAAAGCCGTTGAAGCTCTTCCTGTTCTAATATTTTGATATTCATTTTGTAACCATGTTTCTATTGATTTTGCTTTTGTAAGGAAATTTGAAAAATTGTATGACATATGATGTTCATTATAGCATGAGTGTATTGATTTTTCGACATTTGGCAGGCATTGTATTTTTGGTACAATAATATCACCTTTGAGAATTGATTTTTTATCAATTCTTTCAATCTCGACTTCGGTCGGGTGATGATTTATTGAAAGCTCGAGTAAATCCTCGAGTTTTTGTTTTACATTAAGAAAATCTTCTGTGCTAGCTTCTCCCATTTTTCTTTAAATTCTTGATTTTCCATACAAAAATTCTATCAAATTAGTCATAAAGTTTACATAAATAAATTTTCCTAAAAAATCTTAGCCATAAACTCCTCAATATCCAAACCTAACGACCCAACTGTTTCAAACACAAAATCAGGATAATACAGTAAATAAGTCAACAAAGACGATGAATGTTGAACAAAAATTCCTCTTTTTTTATGGACAGAAAGTTTATAAACAACAGGTTGCTTTTGAAATGAAATTTTTGAGATGTTTGTAACAATATTTTTAACCCCTTCTTTTTCAAGCACCGATAAGGGTCCAACTTCAAACATCGATATACCATTTATATCTTTTACAATGAGTGGAATGAATGTATAAAAATCTTCTCCTTTAAAGTCAGGAATAACAGCTACATACACTTGCTGACCTTCGATATATTCACGGAAGGTTATGTTATCAAATTTATGTCGTAATTCATCAATAGTTTTAATAAAGTCGAGTGTATTGTATGACAGGTTTATATTTTTATGATTCTTATATTTTGAATGCCTTGTTTCGAGTGTGTGAATTGGTAAAAATAATTGCCTCATGTATTTTGAAACAATTTCACCAGTAGTTATCGCATTTTCGTTGTATTCTTTAGCGTTGATGTGAATCTGATGAGGAAATTTTATTTTATAATTTTCTGTATTATTTATTTTTACTAACTCTTCAATTTTTTGGGCATTATGAAAAATCTCATCTTCTGCTTTATATAAAAAAGTTGATTGTCCTGCAAACAGTTTTGTATTTTCTTTGATATTGTCAATAGCTCTGTCAATATTGTGTACAAATACAAAAACCCGATCGTATCTTTTAAGCTTTATTTCTGGGGTTATTTTACGCCCGTGCATCAACCATTCTGAGTTTGCAGTTACTGCACAGATTTCAATATCAATATCTTTATATACCTTTAAAAGAGTTTGTTCGAGTGATGTGATGTCCTCTTGCACGTTATAACGAGTAGCTTCGTCGTCGATGTGTGCTGATTTAATAAATAAAAACTTTTGCATGTGTTTTTATTATATAATTTTTATCATTTAAAAGCACTCTTTCTTAACTTATCTCTAAAAAACCCTATTGCAAATCTATGTGCCTCAGCATTAATTTTTATAATATCATCTTCTGTAACGTTTTTTTCTTTTAAAATTTCGCCATTTAAGACTTCTCTAGCCTTATGTCTTTTATCTTTTACAATAGAAACTGAATTTTGGAAAAATTTTTGTGCTATACCAAGTTGTATTTGATTACCGTCAGTTACCACAATATCCGGCATCCCCCATTCATCGTGCTTAAATCGACGAGTCAACACCTCATAGAGTGCACGTCCATCATCAGCAGTTTCTTGTCCTCGAATTATAAACTTTTTATATTCATGTTTTAAAAATTGTCCATTGACCTGAACTACCATAACCCCAATCATATTTTTTCCAGACATATGTGCAATGTCATATGCTTCGATGCGCACATCATTTTCTGTAGGCTCTCGATTAATTAGCGAAATATCGTTTATATGATTTAATGCGTAAATTTTATTTCGTATCAGAGCAGCTTTTTCAAATTCTTTTTCTTTAGCAAGTTCACTCATTTCTTTAAACAAAATTTTTAAAACCTTATCTGTATTTCCAGATAAAAATAATTTTATTTTTTCAATCTGCTTTTTATACTCTTTCACTGAGATCTTATCAACACAAGTCCCAGGACATAATCCAATTGTATAATTAAAACACGGCTTATGCTTTCCCAGTAAGCATTTATCATCACGATAAGGAAAGAGGCGTCTAATAATTTTAAGAGCAGCTCTCAATTGTATAGTTGATAAAAATGGACCGTAATAATTATCTGTTTTTAAATTTTCAACATTACGACCACGAACTATGTGAACCATAGGGAATTCTTCCTCTGTTATTTCTATATATGAATAACTTTTATCATCTTTTTCTTTAGTATTATAATACGGATGATTTTTTTTAATTAATTCGGTTTCCAAAAGTAAAGCTTCTAACACTGAGTTTGTTTTTTGGAATTTGATACTATCCGCTTTAGCAACCATATCAACTAAAAGCATACCTCGAGTTTTTATCAAATCTGTAGAGAAGTAGCTTTTTACTCTTTCTTTAAGCGAAGTAGCTTTTCCAATGTATAAAATATCTTTTTCTTTTTGAAAAAAGTATACTCCAGGACTATCTTCAATTTTAATTTTTTTAAATTGATCTATTGTCATATATTAATCAGTTAAAATTTCATTTTCTACAGGAGTGCCAATTGGTGCAATCTCAGCAGGCTCGTCTATCACTTTTTTATTTTTATTTTCAAGATCACACTGATACTCCATACAACTTTTTAAAAAATCTTTGAGATAGGCAGCAGCACCTTTTGTGTTTGTTGAGGGACCTTTTTCCAACATATATACTATAGCGTATTTCGGATTTGTATACGGCCAAAAACCTACAAACCATGAGTTAATAAATTGATTATGATTTCCTGTTTGGGCTGTACCAGTTTTACCAGCAAGTTTAAGTCCTACAAAGTCAAGTGATTTAGCAGTTCCAGCAGTTACTGTTAAACGCATACCTTCTGAAACTTCATTAAAGTATTTTGGGTCAGTTTTTTTAAGTTTTTCATCAATTGTAATATATTTTGTTGGCTGAGCCGTATTAATTTTAAATTCAGGGACGTCTGATGCCTCTCTCGCAAGAATTGTTGTCATACCTAAAATTTGAATAGGTGAAATAGAAAATCCGTATTGCCCAATAGCAGAGTGATATGTGTCCCCCAGTCTCCAAATATCGTTATTAAATGCTTTAAGTTTCCATTCAGGAGTGGGAATAATAGATTGTTTTGTGTTAAAAAATGTACCTAGATGTCTATTATCTAACCCAAAATATTTTGCATATTCCTCAAGTTTAGAAATTCCCAATCCTTTTTTTCCAGGAACTCCACCTCCAATCGTATAAAAATATACATCAGAAGATACTGCAATAGCTTCTCGTACATTTGTATATCCATGCGCTTTCCAGTCTTTGAAAACAGTATTTTGTCCAGGATTGTACGGATTCGGCACAACTAATTTTCCAGTTGATAAAATCTTTTCTTCAGGAGTAACAACCCCTTCATTTAATCCAGCCAAAGCAAACATAGGCTTTACAATTGACCCAGGAGCATATAACCCATCCGTATATCGATTCAAGAAAATACTTCGAGGATCATTTATATTTTTTGTAATTTTTTCAACATCAGTACCGTCAAACATAACATTTGAATCAAAGTCTGGGTATGTAACCGCAGCTAAAATAGATCCATCGGTTATGTCAGCAATCAATGCAACACCTCCGTTATATTCACTTTCCTGTCCGGCTTTTTTAAATGTTTCAAAAAGTGCCTTTTGAATATCATAGTCGATTGTAAGATATACATCTTTACCATTTTCTGGAAGATCAACTGTGTTTTGTGAAATAACATTTCCTGCAGAATCTATCTCAGAATAAAAAGACCCAGCCTTTCCATTTAAATCTTCATTATAAAACTTCTCTATTCCACCAATTGTTTCAACTTCTTTGTTAATATAAAATCCATTTTTATCACGTTTTGGAAATTTTATATATCCTAGCAAATTACCAATTCCATTTGAATCTTTATATTTTCTAATTTGTGTATTATCAGTATTTTTAGTCTGTGTTGTTGTAGCAGTTTCTTCATTCCAAGCAAGTGGTATTTTATTTCTATCATAGATTACACCACGGGCAGAAAAAATAGGAGTTGTTTCAAAACGATTATTTTCAGCTTTGTTTTGATAATAACCACCTTTCATAATCTGTAATTTATATGAATTAAACCAAAAAAAAGCAAAAACACAGAGAACAGCAAAAATAATTATATAAAAAATATAATTTGATATCGGTTTTATAATACGACCTTCTAATTGACTGTGATCAAATGACGGTAAATTTAACTGATCTATTAATATGTCTTCTGGAGAAATATGTTTATTCATCAATATTTTTATTTAAAAATAACTTTATAGACGTTTTGCGGAGAGATAATAAGTTGTGCGTACAGAATTGTAAAAGTTGATTTATTATCTTCATCAACATTAATAATTTTGGCAAAAGGTTTTACTCCATCAACAGTACGAATGTACACATATGAATCTTTTTTAATAATAGTTTTTGGTGGTACTTTGGCAATGAGCTGACCATAGCCCAATCCTTCAAATACATATGATTGATAGGTGTGATCTGCTTGTTTAATAATTTCAGTCTTAGCTTCAGTATAAATAACGGTTGAAGATGAAGTGGTTCCTGAATCTACAGTGACAGGTTGTTGGGCAACTATATTTGTATCGACAATACTATTTTGTTCAATTAAAAAATTATTTTTAAAACCAGCATCAGAAAATAGTTTGATATGTATAGTCGATGATGAGTTTCCAGTTGTAACCCCAATCATATAATCTGAAAAAAAATCAAAAACCGAGACTCCAGTATCTACATACACATTTTTTTGCTTAGAAATAAATTCATCAGTTTTTAAAAATACTGGCGCCACATTGTATACATCTAATGAGTTGTTAGAAATTATAGTTGAATTGACACCATTTCCTTGGAATTTTTTTGCAGAATATCCGTGCACAAAATATCTTGTTTGTGGAATGATATATATACAAATAATGAGTAAAAATATAATTACAAAAGTTCGGTAAATAATAGATTTGTAATCAAAAAGATTCATCCCTTGATTTGGAATTTTATACGAATTCTGTTTTCGTCTCATTCCCAAACTGATAATACTTCTACCTCCTAACTTGTTAGTTAAACTGGTAAAGGCATCGTTTGATAAATATCTATTTTTAAGTTTATCTCCTGATTGATAATTCATCTTCATTTTCTATGATTATATCACGATAATAGTCAATATTCGATGCAATAATACCTGTACCCCGCACAACAGCTGTCAATGGATCTTCAGCAACAACAACTTTAATTCCAAGATACTCCGATAATGCCTCATCTAACCCTTTGATTAAAGCTCCTCCTCCTGTTAAATAAATTCCATGCTCCATTATGTCAGATAAAACTTCAGGAGGTGTTGATTCCAATACTTCTTTTACTGATTCAAAAAGTGAGTCAGCTGACAAATGAATCGCGTCATGAATATCTTCTTCCGTAACTACAATTTCTTTTGGTAACCCTGTTATCAAATCTCTTCCTCTGATTGTTGATTCTCGTACCGGATCGGAAGGAATAATATTTGATAACTCCATTTTAAGTTGTTCAGCTGATTTTTCACCAACAAGTACCTTAAACTCATTTCTAATATATGAAATGATATCAGTATTAAATCTATCCCCTGCTACTTTTAAATTTTTACCTCGCACTATTCCACTTAAAGACATAATAGCAATATCCGCCGTACCTCCACCGATATCTATGACCATATTTCCTTGCGCTTCTTTTATAGGTAAACCGATTCCAACTGCAGCAGCTATGGGCTCTTCAATAATAAATACATGTCGAGCTCCTGCGTTGTAGGCAGCATCACGAACTGCACGTCGTTCAACGTTTGTAACTCCATATGGCACACCGATAACAACAGACTGCATAGATGATATTTTTAAAACCTCAATTGTTTTTTTGATAAAGTAAGCCAACATTTCCTCCGTAACTTCAAAGTCAGAAATCACACCATCAACTAGTGGGCGGATAGCTGCTATATGACTTGGAGTTTTTCCAAGCATTATTTTAGCTTGATTTCCAACTGCTACAACTTGATTCGTTTTTTGGTTAATTGCAACAACTGAAGGTTCGTTGATAATAACTCCTTTTCCTTCAACATATACAAGAGTGTTTGCTGTTCCGAGGTCAATACCGATACCTAAACCCTTGCTTTTAATGTTTGGAATCTTGTTTTTTGAGAATGATTTGAGGAAATTAAATGCCATGTTTCTGGTTATGATAGCACAGATTATGGTAAATAAAAACGAAGCTTTAGGTTACTAACTCGAATAAAAAAAAGCTATACTCTTTAGGTATAGCGGCTTTTTTATGAGGTTTTCCTATAAGGCTTCCGTAGGCTCGTTGATCTTTAAGTTTAGTCTAGAATTGTTTTTCATTCCGAAAACTCTAAGCAATGTTCGGATAGCTTTCGCTGTAGAACCTTCGCGACCTATGATTTTACCCATGTCGTTTTTATTAACTTCTAAAGTTAACAAAACTCCCATTTCATCAACTGTTCTAACAACCTTAATGTTCTCTTGATCTTCAACCAAAGGTTTTATTATGTTGAGCAGAAATTGTGTATCGTCTATTTGCATATGTTTGTATTGATTACTGTTTATTTATTAATAACTCTATTATAACAAAAAACAACATAATGTATAGTAGTGTTGTTTTATTTACTCGTTATTATTTTTTGGCTTCTGCTTTCTTTTGAGGTGTTTTTTTAGGTAATACGTTTTTCTTTTTACCTTCCATTATCCCCGCATTTACAAACAGGTTATGAACTGTTGGTGATACTTGCGCACCATCTTTAATAAAAGCTTTTATCTTATCTGCTTTAAATGATTCTTTATCTATATTTTTTTTACGAAAATCAACAGAACCAAGTACTTCAATAGCTTTACCACTTCTGGCAGCATACTTTGAATTGATCAGAACAAGTCTGAATGATGGGTCGTTTTTTCTTCCAACTCGTTGTAGTCTTATGTTTAACATGGTCCATAATATAGCATAAAGATTTGTGTGAGGCAAATGGGATTTAAAAGGTTTTCAGGGTATGATAAGAAGTATGATACATATAAACAATGAAGGACTAAATGATGTTTGGGTAGACCCTGAAGCAATCGAAGGTAAATTACATTCAAGTAATGAAAACACAGAAGGCTTAAGTCTTGAACAATCGCGAGAATTATTAATAAAAGATTTTCAGATTGCTCGAGAAAAAGCATTGAACAAAAAATTTGAATTAGAAATGGATGGTGCCCCAGAGGATGAATTGGGCAACGCAACTTATAAAAAATTAGTTGATGGATTTGAACTTGAGATAGCTAAAATCGATGATAATCTTAGAGAACTAGGGATTGAACCTATGCCATCAGCATAGTTTGCATAATCTTAGATTTGTTGTTATAATACAACAAATAAATAAGGCCCCATCGTCTATCGGTTAGGACAGCAGGTTTTCAATCTGTTAAGAGGAGTTCGACTCTCCTTGGGGTCACAGGTTTTTTCTCTCGAGTTTTAAAGGAATTTTTGGTATACCGCACAGAATGTTCAGAACTTTTTGTTTATAATATAATTTATGAATATGGAAAAACAACCACATCAAGAACATAGAGATGATTCAGCAGATAAATTAAAAGATGTTAGAAATTCTGATCAAGAAAATCCTGAAATCGGCTCTGACTTGAAGATGCTTATTGAAACCCTGAAAGATGATTTTGATGAAAAAAGTCTTTCTTGGAATGGAGGTTACACTGTTGGAGATAAAAATATCATAATCAATTTTATACCTGATGACTCTATTGAGTTTATATCTGACCCTGTGGGAGCGTTTGGAGCTGTAGAATTTTACGCTAATCGTAACGACGAGTCTGGCCAACCAACAGGGAAAAAAGAAAGGCATATTAATTATTTTCTTGACGGTGTTCAAAATATTCTTTTGAAAGAAAGTTCATTAATACCAAAAGTAAAAAAAGGATCAGAGTATCTTAATATTAAAATTTCTGTTAATGGAGTCGGTAAAACCGCCAAATTAAGATATGATGAAAAAGATGGTATATGGTATAAATGTGATACTGGTGTCAATTTCCCTCCTGTTGGCCTTATTTAACAATAACTTCGTCTTGTCGGGTAAGAGGTCGGATTGGCAGTGTGTAAAGGTCTAGTCCATTAGCTTATGATCAGGAATAAAACACGGGAGCTGTTCTTCATCTCGCATCTACTCCCCACCAGTTCTGAAAGCCACGCATAGGGGTCACAGGTTTTTTGAGCTAAAGTTTACAACGTGTTTTAAGCCACCCTAATGTATGTTCCGAACTTTTTACTTTTGAGGTATAATATGGGTTATGGAAAAATATGACATACCTGAACCAAATTCTTTAGACTCACAGGAAGGTGTGCCTGATTCTGAAGAATTATCTATCAATATAGATGAAATAAAAAAAGAATTTTATAACGAGGGTTATGAAAATGCAACTAATGCATTTAAGCACGATTATAGTAAGGAATTAAATACCGCTGACATTCGAATAGATAGATATGAAAAACATATAAAACAAGAGAAAGAAAGACTTTTAGAACAGATAAAAACAATAGAGAGTCTTATTACCGAAACAAGTGACGATAAATTAAAAGAGGGTTTTGCTTCAGTTATTGCAAGACTTACAGAAATTCATGGTCAGTACGGGTTACCGATGTTAGATTTACAAGCCATAACGCGATACAATCTAATGCATTGGAAACTTGACCAAGCTGGTTCATTATATGAAGAACCTGCTTTTGTAACCGAAAAATTACTGGAGGGTACAAAGAAAGATATAGTTAGTTCAGTAAATTTGTTGGTATGGTATAGATCTCCAGAGCTCACTGATGCTACCTATGCTCAAAAATTAGCAGGAAGAGATATGCATATTTTTGCTTATGATTTAGGGTATAAATTAGAGTCTAAAGTTATTGATGATATTATGAAGCACCTTAGAGCAGATCTCAACGTTTCTATTGAAGATATGGACCATTATATACCTAGACCATTATTAAAATGCTTTTCACCTCAAGATGTAGAACACGACAAGGTTGTAGATGTAAATGACCAGGCATTATGGCCAATCAAAGATGAAAAAATAATCAGACCACACATGTTTGGGTTCATGCCGACCATAATTGAGGTTCTAAGAACTGCATATAGAAGTGCTTATTTGAACACCCTAAGCAAAACTTTAAAAGTCCAGAGGCCAGATGAATTAGTTAGACGCCAAGTTAATGCTGGATCGCCGTATCAAGATTATATTGAAATTAAGCCGAAGCCAATTTTTAAGGAAAATGATTCCGACTCTCTCAAATCTTATGAATTAGATATTAGATTCCCTTTGCCATTTGCGGACACAGAAAATATAAAAGAAGGAGACGAAGTGAAATCAAATTTATTCAATCAACTTGAGGAAGGTAGACGTCTTATGGGAAAAGCTGTTTCAGGTTGGAGTATATCATCTCCAAAAGTTTACAAAATAATTGATGATGAAGTAATAGTAAGTGTGGTTATCAAAAGCCAAAGTTAAATCATCAATATATGAACAAGGATATTTCCATATATAAAAAAATTCTTATTATTGGAGAATCAGGACGAGGTAAAAGTGTTCTGGCACACAAATTATCAGAAAAACTTTCACTTCCCTTTTACTCAACAGATAATTTCTTTTGGAAAATTAAGTTTTCAGAACCAAACGATAAGGAAGAAAGTAAGATTAAAATAGGAAAAGTA
>JACMMR010000031.1 GCA_014378965.1 Candidatus Parcubacteria bacterium
ACATCAACATGAGTAAACCAATGATTACAAAAGATGGAGTAGCCTACGCCACCTCAACCTCACCAAATATGACCTATGATCCGGTGACGAAGATGCTGACGTTTACGGCGGATGGGTTTTAGAGCTTAGATTTATTGAAAATAAATTCATCGACATGAATTTTTTCTGATATAATAAAGTCATATCATGCAAGAAAAAAAAATAGAACAATTAAATAATGAAAATAAACAGCCATATAATTCTGAATCGTCTTCAGATAATAAAACTTTTGCATCTCTTGAAGAGGAACTTGAATATTTACGAGGAGAAGTAAAAAAGAATCAAGAAAAAAACACTGATCAATTTGAACAAGATCAAATTATTAGTCAAGAAATAAAAACTTATCATACTGAAACTGGAAGAGATTTACTTCATGAAGCATATATCCAACCAGAAAATAAAGCATCTGAAATAGTTCTTAATCTCGCTCCTGAAAGTCATGATAAAAACATGGAAGAGTATTGGACATTGATGAATAAAAATGGGATATACAATACTTTAAATATAATAAAAAATACCGGTAACCCGCACCTTGAAGATGACTTTCATCGATTTTTAGTTGAGTATGTAAAAGCTGGTTTAAAAATTCAAAACCTTAAAGAAAATGACCAAATAGATAAAAGTATTAAACAAACATTGTATCAAGTATCCTTACCTGATTTTATAGAAAAAGATACTGGACAAAGACCTTTGAAAGAACTTTTGTCTGTGATGGAACAATTTTATCTTGGAATGGCATCTATTGCTGAAGCTGGTAAAAAGTTTGCAGATAGCAAAAATAATATGACTATAGAGCTAGCAATAGCTGAAGGAAGTGAAGAATTTATTTTCTATGTATCGGTACCAAATGATAAAAATGATTTATTTGAAAAGCATATATTATCTGTGTTTCCGGAAGCAAAGATAGAAATAGAACATAATGACTATAATATATTTGATGAAAATGGGATATCGCTGGCATCAGTAGCATCATTTGCAAAACAAGATATTTATCCAATAAAAACATATGAGGAATTTGATGCAGACCCAATCAATATTATTTTAAATTCTTTGTCAAAAATACAAAAAAATGGGGAAGGGGCATGTATACAAATTGTATTTAATAATGTTGGTGACTATTACCAAAAGCTCTATCGTGATGCACTCGATAATATTTTAAAAGGTGAATCATTAAAGAAGACCACTGATATTAGACACACCATCTGGGGACAATTTTCTAAAGTTGCTGGTGAGATGGGGAAGGAAATGATTGATGGAGTGCTTTCACCTGATGATGGAAAAAAAGATGATCTTAAAGAAAAATATATAGACCAGATTGCTGTAGAACAAATCAAGCATAAAATATCGTCTCCGATTATTGAGACAAATATTCGACTAGTTGCATCAGCAAAAGATAGGATGAGAGCTGAAAATATTTTGTCTGATCTTGAGTCATCTTTCAATCAGTTTACTAACGCGCTTGGAAATAGTTTTAAATGGAATAGAATAAAAGATAGTCAACTTAAGGATTTATTTTATAAATTTACGTTTAGACTTTTTGATAGAGATCAAGTATTACCAGTGTCTATAAAAGAGATTACCACAGTGATGCATTTTCCTATGACTACCCAATCAAACTTCTCTCCTCAGTTGAAACAATCAACTGCTGCAACGGCTCCAGCACCGCTTGATATTCCAAAAAAGGGAGATGGTGTTCTTATTGGTAAAAATATTCATAGAAATGTCGAGCAGGATATTTATATGTCAGCTGAAGATAGGGCACGTCATATGTATGTGATTGGACAAACTGGTGTTGGTAAATCAAGTATCCTAAAAAATCTTATCATTCAAGATATTAAAAATGGCGATGGTGTGTGTTTTATTGATCCACATGGAAATGATGTGCAAGATATATTATCTCAAATCCCAAAAGAGAGATACGATGATGTGATTTATTTTGATCCAAGTCACACTGATCGTCCTATGGCTTTGAACATGCTTGAGTACGACACTTCAAATCCAGAGCAAAAAACTTTTGTAGTAAACGAGTTGTTTAGTATTTTTCAGAAATTGTACGGTGCCAATCCAGAGTCTATGGGACCGATGTTCGAACAATATTTTAGAAATGCTACGATGCTCGTGATGGAGGATCCAGAGTCGGGCTGTACCATGCTTGATATTTCTCGGGTTATGGCAGTGAAAAGTTTTCGTGATATGAAAATTGCACATTGTAAAAACCCTATCGTAAAACAATTTTGGACCGAGATTGCCGAGAAAACTTCAGGGGAATCAGGGTTGGCAAACATGATCCCGTATATCACTTCAAAGTTTGATGTGTTTTCGTCAAATGAAATTATGCGTCCTATCATTGCACAGGAAAAATCTTCATTTAATTTCCGCGAAATTATGGATAGCAAAAAAATACTTCTTGTTAATTTATCAAAAGGAAGACTAGGAGATATTAATGCGAACTTAATAGGTTTGATTATTGTTGGGAAAATTTTAATGGCTGCACTTTCTCGTGTGGACTCATTTGGAAAAGATATGAATCCATTTTATTTGTACATAGATGAATTCCAAAATATTACTACACCATCTATCTCAACTATTTTGTCTGAAGCAAGAAAGTATAAATTATCATTAACAATGGCTCACCAGTTCATAGCTCAACTTGATGATAAAATAAAAGCTTCTGTATTTGGAAACGTTGGAAATATGGTTGTGTATAGAACAGGAGCAGAAGATGCAGAATTTTTACAAAAACAATTTGAACCAGTTTTTGTTGCAAAAGATATTATGAATATAGATAACTTCAATGCGTATATAAAGATGCTTTCTCATGGTAAGCCAACAAAGCCGTTCAATGTGCGTATTATGCCTCAAGCGAAGGGGAATATGGCGATTGTGGAGTCTTTGAAGGAGTTGTCATATCTCAAGTATGGAAAGGATAAGGATAGTGTTATTGAGGAAATAGATGCAAAGTTTGCGAGTGATAAGCCAAAGCCAAAGCCAGTGGCGGATTTAAGTGCGTTTGGGTTGTAGGGTTGACATCGGAAGTCAAAAATATATACTATAATTAGTTTTGAGATTTTAAAACTTCTCTAAGTGCAGAAATTCGGCTACTGCCACCTACCTCTCCGGAGGTTGTTGAGATGGGGATTACGTCGTTCCCCAGAGAAGTTTTAAGTTCTTAAGATAAGAATTTTTCCCTATAAAGCTTGTTACAATAATATTATTCTGATCTTCCATTATTTCAACTGTAATCACTTGCGATTTCCTTGTTTCTCTTATAACTACCTCTTTCGAGATTAGAAATCTGTTTGAAAAATTTCCAACATGAATGGTATCAGGATTTTCTAATACTTGACCAATGTGATCAAGTAAAGATTTACCTAATTCTTCTTTCTCAGCTAGGTGTTTTATCGACAATCTGGTAAATGATAAATTTTGATTGTTTGTTTTAACAACATGTAATATGTTCTTTGGTAATTTAAAATCTGTATATATCAAATCATGAGGATTTTCTATGATAAATCCTTTTGGTAATTTCTGCATTTGTAAAAATATTTCTTGTAATTCCATCCATCAATCCTACCAATATCAACATCCAGAAAAATAAAAGAAATAATAAATAAAAAATAAAATTAAGATAAAGATTCAAACAACTCCTCAATACCTATCTTCTCCCGGGCAGAATATTTTATTATTTTCTTGCCTTCAAATGCATTTTCAATACTAGCTAAAGCTTTAAAAACCTCATTTTGTTTTAATTTATCAAACTTATTGGCAATTATAATAATGTCTTGTTTGTGTTCTACTAAAAAATTATAAAAATGAATATCATCAACTGTCGGTCCAACCTTTGCGTCAATTATCAAAACTACTTTTTTTGTGTTTGTTTTTTCACTTATAAAATACCACTCTATGATTCGTGCAATTTTATCTCGTTGAACATGTGACCCTCGAGCGAATCCATATCCAGGAAGGTCTACTAAATAAAATTCTTCATTAATCAGATAAAAATTTGCCTCAGCGGTAAAGCCTGGGGTTGAGGATGATCGTGCCAGTTTATTTCTACCCACGAGAGTATTTATAACTGAAGATTTACCTACGTTTGATCTTCCGATGAAGGCTATCTCAGGAAATGTTTCTACAGGTAGTCCTGTGTCGTGCACAGCACCTTTTACGAAGATAGCTGATTTTATTAATTGAGGATTGGTCATGTTGTGCCCAGGGCGGGACTCGAACCCGCACGACATTGCTGTCAAAAGATTTTAAGTCTTTCGTGTCTACCATTCCACCACCAGGGCATTCTCGCTTATTCAAACAGCGTGAGGCGTAGGCCGGATTTGAACCGGCGAATATCAGTTTTGCAAACTGCCGCGTTAAACCACTTCGCCACTACGCCGTGATTCTATTTATAGCATATATAAGGGGATATTTCTACTCCAAATAATTGCATCAGTTTCTTGAAAAATGTTATGATATATATATGCAAACACAAAACAATGATATTACGTTTGACGAATACAAATACAAGTCGAGGAGTATTTTAGGTCAGTCCGAATCACCTGCGATGATACGGTCTTTGGTTAAGCACGGAGTGGTAAAAAATGAGGGGCAGGCCTTTATTTTTATGGTTATGATTACAAGTTTATTTGCAGGTGCATCAATTTTTATTGTTTATATAAATTTTTTTAAGCCACTTGTTGCACCTCCATTAACAACAGAGCAAGAGTTATTATTTAATCAAGAACAGGCTCAGATAAATCAGAGTAATCAAGAAATAAAAAACTAATATATTTATGTTTAAAAAAAATACTAAAAATAATAAAGGTTTTACTCTAATAGAGTTGATGGTTGTTATTTCAATCATAGGCTTACTTTCAAGTATTGTATTAGCAACTCTTAAGGATGCGAGAGATAAGGCTACTGGCACTAAATTTAAGTCTGAGATAAAACAGTTGGTAACTGCACTTGAATTGTATAGAACAGATACGGGGTACTATCCGTATGAGAACCTCACTGGCGGTTCAGCCGATTACGATCAAATGCTTAATTCTAATACAGAACAAGCTAGTGTTGCAGCAGGACAATATTTATCTGCTCTTTTGCTAGGTAAGTATTTAAATAGTTTACCTAAAGTACCAGTTAATAATTATACTCAGACATTGCCAGCATGGACATATCGATCAAATCACACTAACTCTGCTCAAACATTTAGATGTGTTGGAGATACTGATACACCTAAATATGTTATTTTATTTTCTAACCAAAACCCAACCACATACGGTATTTTTTCTGATCTGCCTGATTTTCAATTCAGCCCAGGGTTTAATACTTGGATTACAGCTACCACTGATCGTTGCTTTTCTCTAAAATAACCACTTAAATAATCTCAAAAATCTCCTGTCGGTGTTTCTCACCTTTATCAATTTCAAAATGTAAAAATGGAAGTATACCAACTCTTGTTTTTTTCTTTATATCATTTCGAATATCAGTCACATTTCTTGTCAAAAAATCTATCACAGCATCTTCTTTTGTCTCAGGTAATACAGAAACACGTATTGTAACATTGTTGCTTCTATCGGCTTGTTCAATCGAAGTGATTGTTATCAATGATTGTCCTCCGGAGTTGCGAGAAATATACTCATCAATTGTTTTTCTAAATATTGATTCCGCTCTTCCTTTTGTAACTCTTTTATCTCGATGGTTATTTTCTTTTTTCATGTTTTTATATTTAAATTATTTTTCAACTACGGAAAATGCTGCAATAATATCACCTGTAACTATTTCTATCTTAGCTTCGATCATAAGACCACATTCAGTATCAGCTTCAACACTTTTAACTTGAGATCGAGCATGTTGTAGTTCGACTATTTCACCTCGACCAATTTCATTGTCACGTCTCATGATTTTAATCTTATCACCTAGATTTATACGTCCTGTTACAACCAAACCTCCAAGAACCTGCTTTGTCTTATTTGCATTAAAGATTTTAAGTACCTTAAGTGTTCCATGACTTTCTTCTTCAAGAATTTTAGGTGCTTTTGATCTGGCCTCATTCTCAAGCCACTCAGAAAGTTTATAGATGATATCAAATGTCTCTATTTTAAGGTTCAATTGATTTGCTAGGTTTTTGGCTACATTATCAACTTTTGTGTTGTATCCAACAATAACTGAATCTTTAGATCCTTGAGCAAGCTTTACGTCATTTTCATTGATGTCTCCAGTCTCTGCACGAACAATTCGAAGCTCTATATTTTCAAACTTAATTTTACCGATTTCTTGTTTTACCGCATCCAGAGTTCCGACTGAATCAGTTTTAAGAACAATAGGTAGTGTCCAGTTATTATCAACTTCAAGTCCATAAAGCGCTCTGATATTTAGGGGGATTTTTGTAGCTACAACTTTTCCAATGGCATTAACCTCATCCTCCAATGCTGAAATATTTTTTTGTTCAAGCGCAAGAAGTTCGGCTGTTTCTTTATCTTCACACATGATGCAGATGTCTCCAACTTTTGGTGTTGCAATCCAACCAATCAGACGTACAGGTTGTCCAGGCTCAAAACTTTTTTGTGCCTTGCCTTCAAAATTTTCAATAATACGAACAGGGGATATCTCACCATTTGATACAATAAATGATCCAACTTTTAAAGTACCATTTTTAACTATCATTGTTGCGTGTATTCCTCTAATCTTGTCTCTTCCTGACTCTATAACAATACATTCAGCCGGTACGTCATAGGCAGCCTTGATATCAGCTACTTCAGTCATTAGTAAAATCATATCCAATAGGTCGTCAACACCTTCTCCTGTCTTACCTGAGAAAGGGATGAAAGAAATATCTCCACCATATCCTTCAACAAAAATATTATTTTCAGCTAACGATTGCTTTGTTTTTTCAAGATCTGCTCCGGCCTTATCGATTTTGGATACTCCGATAAAGAAAGGGACCTGAGCATCAGTGATAGATTTCAATGCATCTAGCGTTTGTGGCTTAACTCCATCTTCAGCAGAAACAACAAGTATTGCAATATCTGCAGCTTTTGCTCCACGGTCACGCATACTTGTAAATGATTCATGTCCAGGTGTGTCTAGGAAAGTAATTTTTCCATCTTTATGATTGATTTCATACGCTGACATCTTTTGTGTGATACCTCCAACTTCACGATCTGCAGTATTTGCTTTTCTGATGTAATCTAAAAGAGTCGACTTTCCATGATCAACATGTCCCATAATAATAACAACGGGATTTTTTGAACGAATATCCAGTCCATCTAGTATTTGTATGGTCTTGATAAGATTACTTGATTTACCACTTATACGTGTTCGTAGTGTAGCGGCTTTTTTTACCTTAGCAACTCTCGGTCTCTTATAATATGGTACGTACTCTGTACGGGGTGCTGTATCTCTTTTTACAAATGGTTTTCTTGGCGAAGTTGTACCAGCTACTGAATCTTTAGTTTTATTATTAAGAAATGTCTTGGCAAACGCAATCCCTCTTTCCTCAATTTTTTTCTTTTCATCTTCCTTTTTTTGTAAATCAATTTTTTCCTCTTTGGTAATTACTTTTGATTTAAAAAGAGTGGGTGAGTATTTTGGAGTAGGTTTATGGTCATGTTTAATTTCCTCAACCTTTTTTTCCTCCAGCTTAGTTTCTATGGGTTTATTTTTATTTTCATAAAATTTAGATGCGTTTTCAAACCAATTATTATGTTCCTCGACTTTGGTTTTTCGAGTATCTTCAACCTCTTTGCTCACTGCAAAAGTTCTCGAGCTTGTTCTCGGTGTTATAATTGTTGGCGGTTTAATCGAAGTTTTTTTGGTTTTTGCACTGCTTTTAATTTCCTCTTTAACTTCAGGTGTCTTATTTTCTCCAAAAACACTCCCAAACGCATTGCCAAAAACCCCTCCAAATGCACTGTCGTCGTTTTGATTTTTATCCGGTATCATAGTATATTAAATATACACTTTTTTATAAAAAATACAATATTATCTATATGTTTTCACCATTTATCAAATTTGCACACACCCGTAAAAAATACTTCGATTATGCCTCACAAACACCCATCGATGACAAGGTTTTGACGGTTGTTGATGATGTTTCTAGAAAACTTTTTTATAATCCAGGGTCATTGTATGCAAATGGGGTACTTAGTGCCAAAATGTTACAAAATGCCAGATTTAAGATAGCTGACATATTAGGAGGACAATCAAAAAATTCAGTTCATGCTGATGAAATCATTTTTACTAGCGGTGGAACCGAGTCAAACAATATAGCGATCCAAGGTGTAATCTTAAAATGGTATGAAGAACATGAGTTTGATTATACAAATATTCCTCACGTGATTATTTCTGAGATTGAACATCCTTCACTTAATGATATTATAGAAAATTTGAAAAAACAAAAAAAGATTACCTATTCCAAAATAAAGATAAATTTAGATGGATTGATTGATTTACAAAGATTAAAAGATGAATTACTCAAACATAAAAAGACAATTTTGGTTTCAGTTATGTTAGTTAATAATGAAATTGGCACCATTCAACCAATAAGAGATATTGCCTCCCTCGTTCGAAAAGCTAAAGGAGGAAATAAATATCCACTCCTTCATACCGACGCTTGTCAAGCTGTAAATTATCTTGATATGTCGATTGACAAGATGGGGGTAGATTTAATTTCATATGATGCTTCGAAATTCTATGGGCCAAAAAGTGTTGGTATTTTATATGTAAAAAGAAATACCCCAATAAACCCAATATATTTTGGAGGAGATCAAGAGCATAATATGCGACCAGGAACAGAAAATGTTCCAGTAGTTTTGGGAATGGTAAAAGCTTTTGAAATTGCATATCATGAAAAGACCAAAGAGATAGAAAGAATATATAGTATACAGCAATACATTTTTAAAAAAGTTTTAAAAACAAAAAATATTACTATCAATGGATCTGTTGAGAGAGAGAAAAGAATTGTTAATAATATTAATATTTGTTTTCCTGGAAAAGATTCTGAATTTTTACTTTTTAAATTAGATAAACTAGGCTATGAGGTTTCAACTGGAACAACATGTCAGAATAAGAAAGAAGATTCAAAATCTATATCTGTAGAGGCATTAGGAAAAGATTGTGGAAGCTCGAGTTTACGTATTAGTTTAGGTAGATATACCACTATGGGACAAGCGAAAGGGTTAGTACGAGCACTAACAAAATTAATAATGTAGGAGTATACTAATTAGTATGAACAACAAAAAAATAATAATTTCAATATCGGTATTAATCGTTTTAATTTTAGCAATAATTTTATTTAATAAAACTGGACCACAAGTTTTACAAAATGATGAAGTTAGTACAGCAACAACATCTACAGCTGGTGGAAAAATGGTAGTTGATAACACTATCAAACCCGCAACTATTGTAAATGAACCAAGTACAAATTATGAATATCAAAATGGAGTATTTTGGGGAATAATAAAAAAATCTGCAATTGCTAATGGAAAATTAATCTTAACTATTGACTTCATACAATCATTTGCCACTCAGAAAGAAACTATTCTTGCAGCCATACAAGATGATGTGTGTAAATTTCCTTCAAATCAAGGTATAAAAACAAAACAAGAATTTATCAATAAAGTTATGAGCTTAAATGATACTGAGCTCAGTGCCCTTATCTCAAAGACAAATTGTTTTCCAAATGGAATAGTATACTATAGAAATGCTAGTGCTAAATTAATAAGTAAAGATGTAGCCTCAAACTTTATCGCTTATTATCCAAAAAATGGAACTGTTGAAACTACAAATACAGGAAATATGGAGACGTTAAACACCTACGTAAACCTAGTGGGTCCATCGAATCCAAAGTGGCAAATCACTATAAAAGATGGAAAAGTGGTGTCATTAAATCAACCATACATAAAATAGTCTTTAGAATTTATAATAATAAGTCAATATAGCTTAGAAAAATCACCTATCAAAAGGTGATTTTTTCTTTATACAAACTTTAGGATTTGTTTATCAAGAATTTAACAGTGATTTTGTATGATTTAGGAATGAAAAAAGATTTTGACACATGGAATAATAAAAAGAAAAATATAGATAAAAAAAAAAGAGATTTAATTTTCAAAGAAGGAGATGTATGGTGGTCACATTTTGGTGTGAATGTAGGAGAGGAAGCCTATGGAAAAGGTGAATATTTTAGAAGACCTGTGGTTATATTAAAAAATATAACTGAAAATTCCTGTATAGTTGTACCTACCACAACCAAGATTAAAGAAGGAAAAAATTTCTTTAAATTTACGTCAAACAATCTATAAAGAAGAGCTATGCTTTATCAGATAAAGTTTATATCTGCGAACCGTCTTTATATGAAAGAGTCTATTATGGCTCAAAAAGATTTTCTAAAATTAAAAAAATCCTTAGCGAACTTGCTAGGAATTTCTTCATGGTCACCAAGCGGTCAAAACTGTCAATGCTTGGATCATTGGGTTTCCCCTGATATGTTTCTATCTTATCAAACTCAAAATAATTGTCAAATAGCTCAGTTTTCAGCCTATGAAATCTGTGCTAAACTTGCCACTATGCAGACATCATTAGAACATAAAAGACATTCCTTGGCGCATGTATTAGCCGGAGCCATATTAAAGCTTTATCCAAATGCTTTGATGACGATTGGTCCTGCCGTAGAAAATGGTTTTTATTATGATATTGATTTTTCAAAAGATGCTCCAAAAGAAGAAGACTTTCAAAAGATTCAAGATGAGATGCAAAATGTTTTAAAAGCTTGGGCGACAAACGAACATAGTTTTGTACAGCAAAAAGTTAGTAAAGAAGAAGCTGAAAATATTTTCAAAAATAATCCATACAAATTGGAGCTTATTCAAGGTGTTGTTGATAGGGGTGAGGAGATAACTTTATACATTTCTGGGAAAGGTACAGAATACGAGTTCACTGATCTTTGTCGTGGAGGTCATGCTGAAAACACAAAAGAAATTGATGAAGGATCTTTTGCATTGGATAAGATTGCTGGAGCATACTGGAGGGGTGATGAGAAAAACAAAATGCTTGTCCGTATCTATGGATTGGCATTTGAGACAAAAGAAGAATTGGAGTTATTTATTCATAATCGCGAGGAAGCAAAAAAGAGGGATCATAGAAAATTGGGTAAGGAATTAAAACTATTTACTATTTCAGATCTTGTAGGTTCAGGACTTCCTTTGTTTCAACCGAAAGGAACAGTATTAAGACTAGAGCTGGAAAAATATTTATGGTCAATGCATAAAGATAAAGGGTATCAACGAGTTTGGACACCGCATCTAGCTAAAGCACAATTGTACGAGGTGTCAGGCCATGGACAGCATTATCTTGATGATATGTTCTCAGTTCACGGAGGAACTTCAAAAGAAGATTTTTATCTGAAACCAATGAACTGTCCTCATCACTATCAATTGTTTTTGGATAATCAGTTTTCATATAGAGATATGCCAATCAAATATTTTGAACCAGCGACAATTTATCGTGATGAAAAAACTGGCCAATTGGCTGGACTAACTCGAGTTCGATCGATCACTCAAGATGACGGACACTTGTTTTGTCGTTCATCTCAGATCAAGGAAGAAGTAAATATTATTGTAGATATTATCAAACAATTCTACACGACAATGAATATGATTGATGGATATTGGGTACGACTTTCAACTCGAGGTGATGAGAAATCAGGGTATCTTGGATCTGATGAAGTGTGGGAGACTGCGGAAAGTGCACTGAAAAATATTTGTGATGAAAATAATTTACCTTACAAAGAAGGTAAAAATGAAGCAGCTTTCTACGGTCCTAAATTGGATTTTATGTTTAAAGATGCGATTGGGCGAGAATGGCAACTTGCTACAATTCAGCTCGATTTCAATGCTCCAGAAAGATTCGATCTTTCATTTGTAAATGAGAAAGGGGAGAATGAAAGACCTGTTGTTATACACCGTGCAATCTCTGGATCAATAGAAAGATTCTTAGGGGTTGCTATTGAACATTTTGCAGGATCTTTTCCTCTATGGCTTTCTCCTGTTCAATTAAAGATTATTCCAATTGGTGAGAGACAACTAGATTTTGCTCATGATATGTTTAAGAAAATAATCAAGACTGATATACGAGTTGAGATAGATCAAAGCAACGAAGGTTTAGGTAAAAAAGTTCGTGCATCAAAGGTTGAGAAGATTCCGTACTTGGTTGTGGTAGGTGATAAAGAAATTGAATCAAATACATTTTCTCTAGAAGGAAGAAATGATGAAAAGGTAACAGGATTAAGTTACGAGGAGATGTTAAAATTTTTACAGGATAAGATTGATAGTAAAGCGCTGTAAAATGAAAACCTATTCAATTGTTGGAAACAATGGAGATGAAATCGATAGTATATTTCAAGAGAAGGGTTATATACGAAAAGATACCAACCCAGACTTTGTCATATCATATGGAGGAGATGGAACACTTCTAAAAGCCGAACACCTGTATCCAACTATTCCAAAATTATTTTTAAGAAATAGTCTGATCGGTAATCTCGGATTCAAGGAATCGAATGAAGAAGTTCTTGAAAAATTTTTTGCGAACGAGCTAACAATTAAAAAATATTTTAAAATAGAAGCGCTAATAAATAATAAAAAAATAGTTGCAGTAAACGAATTTTCTCTTAAAAATAAAAATCCAAGATATAGTATACGGTTCGATGTCTGTGTTAATGATAAAAAAATATTAAATCACATAGTTGGTGACGGTTTGATTACTGCAACACCGATAGGATCAAGTGGATATTATCGATCTATTACTAGGTCAACGTTTGAGTTGGGAATAGGGTTGGCATTCAATAACTCTCATGAGCATTTTAATCATATGGTGTTAATGGAAGATTCTATAATTAAAGTAGTGATTTTACGTGGTCCTGCTTTTTGCTATGTTGATAATCATGAGGATGAAATTATCCTTGAGGAAGGTGATGAGTTGATGATACGCAAGTCAGATGAAGTTTTACAGATGTTTGTTAAAGAATAATTTCTTAGTTATTTCATTTATAATTAAATATCCAAGTGTCACACTTATTAATAGTATGATTTGATTCACTGTTAGTGGTACAAGGTGAAATATTGATGCAAAGCCCATAAAAGGCAAGGACACAGCAATTATATAACATACAATCAATGCATATTTTAACAAATTTGAAATTTTTGGTGCCTTAAAAATAGATAATTCGGATCGCAATGAATATACTAACGTGAGCTCGGCAAATACTGAAAAGACAAACCAACCTGTTCTAAGTATAGAAATATCATAATTTCTAAAGAAGTAAAAGAATATAAAATCAAACATCGAGCTTATAGCAGCGAATACCATGATTAAGTAAAAAAACTTTTTGATCTCAATTTTTACAGGTTTTTTTGTTAATTCATTAGAAATACGATCCGAAATCAAAAACATTAATGGAAGATCAGTCAACAGGTTATTTAACAAAATTTGTATTGGTAACATCGGGACTTGCTGCCAAAAAATTACAACAGCAGTGAGGGAAAATAAGGTCCCCATATTTCCTGTCAATGTACAGATAAGATATGTTCTTATTTTAACAAAAGCTTGTCGACTTATTTTAACTGCCTCAACTATAGGACGTAAGCTTTTTTCCAGTAAAATAACATCTCCAGATTGTCTTGCAATATCAGATCCATTACTTACTACAAACCCGATATCTGCACGTCTAAGAGCTAAGGCATCATTTATACCTTCACCTATAAAACCAACTACACCTCGGCTTATATGTTGATCTATGAGTATTGATTTTTGTTCAGGTTTACATTTTGCATATACAAAATAATTTTTAATCGATTCTGCCTTAGAGTCGCTGTAGTCTGTCATTGAATAACATAAATCTTTTCCAGCTTCTGGCTTTAAAATATTTCCAATATATTTTGCAACTTCAGGACTATCACCAGTTATAACTTTTACATTTACTTTTAATTCATCCTCCAACGTGTGATACGTTGAAATAGCATCCACCTTAAGTGGATCTTCAAATGTGATCATTCCTTCTAAGGTGTACGTTGTATCATCAATATTTTTTGAAGCAATTGCTAAAACACGTAAACCTTGAGATTCATACTTTACACAATTTTTTATACATGAATTTTTATCTATATAATTTGTCACCTGAAGTACTGAAGTATACTGCCCTCTAATTACTTCTTTGGTACCAAACTGAAAAGTCTCATATCCACGCTCTGAATGAAAGGGGGTTACTTTCAATTCAATAGACTCTTCATGTGTCGGCAGTTTATTGGCAATAGCGGTATCAAATACTTGCGACATCGGTATTCTTTCATATGTACTATTTGAAATAATACGTAATAAATTTTCAAGATTATTGTTATTTATATCAACTATTTCTTTTACTTTCAAACTATTCTCAGTCAAGGTTCCTGTCTTGTCAGTAAAAAAATAATTCATTGTACCAAGATTTTCTAACACAGATAATTTTTTTACAATGATTTTTTCTTTTGATAACAATAAAGCTTCACGAGTTAAAATAATTGTTATTACAAGTGGAAGTGATTCAGGAATCACACCGATTAACATAGAAATAGAATAGAGAATATATTCAGTAAAGTTCATCCCTTGAGTAAATAGAACATTAATTCCAAAAACTAAAATTAAGCAAACAACTGTAACGGCTACAATAGTTTTACTTATAGTTTTAATAAATTTTTCAAAACTATTATTCTTTTTTGTTGCTGAAATTTGTTTAGCATATTTCATAAGAGAATTTTCACCCCCAACTGTTATAACTTGACCTACAACATTGCCGGATGTAATCAGTGCACCTGAGTGAAGTTCGGTATTTATTTTTAGTTCTTTGGGTAAAGTTTCGCCTGTGATAACAGATTCATCTACAAAAACATCAACACAATCTAAAACCAATATATCTACAATAACAATATCACCCGGTCCCAGTAACAATATGTCATCCAAAACCACATCTGTGTGGACTATTTTTTCGAGCTTACCATTTCGTCTTACTGTCACTGTATGGGAAATCATTTTTTCAAGTAGTTGTGTACTCTTATTAGCTTTAAATTCTTGAAAAAATCCAATCAATGTGTTTATTGTAGCGATGGAGAAAAAAATTATACTATCTATTTTTTCTCCTAAAAAGTATGACAGAATTCCGGAAATAATGAGGATTATAAAAAAGAAAGAAAAAACCTGACCCTTTAATATGGTCAAAGCTAATTCTAAGTTTGTTACTTGACGTGTTTTGTTATTTTTTGTAGACCTTAAGACTTGGTCAGTAGTTAAACCTGTATGAATATCTGTATGCATGGCACAATTTTAGCATATAAAAAATCAGAGTGGGACAATGAAAAACCGCCGGTCCCTGAGAGGTCCGACGGTTGTATCCTAAGCTCTTTTCAATTGGCAGTAGTAAGAATTGATATCGCCAAATTGTGAGGAAATGATTGAGAATACATAGCATTACTACCATGAATTCTTTCAATCAATGTGAGGTGTCCTAAATAGATAATCGAATTATGGTCCCCCTGTTGTGCGTCTTTTGTCATTCTCTTAATCACATCAATTGCACCAGCTTCTGTATATTTTTGTAAAAGTTGCTGCACCCATGTAAACTCTATTGATGAAATTAAAAGTGGCGAGCGAATTGCATGTGCCAACACTTTCTCATCTTCTATTTTTACGTAATTGATGCTTGTCTTTAATATTGACTGAACCTTAACTCTCTCTATATTACCTTTAAGTTGAATGAGGAAAATTTCTTCATCTACTGAAAAATAATTTGGTGGCCGGTAATACGGAGGAAAAATTGGCTTTGGTTGAATAAGTGGTTTCATTGTGGTGTGTGGTTAAGTTTCTACAAAATAATAATACCCCTAAGCCAAAATAAGTCAATAAAACACTGTTGACATATATGCTATAATGGTACTATATGACACCATTAAACAACTTTACAACGCGGGCTAAGGAAGCTATACGACGTGCACATGAACTTGCTATCGAACGAGGGCAAACTAACGTTTCGCCAATGCATTTACTTGTTTCTTTGTTGACTCAAGAGGATTCTGTGGTTATTTCTATGCTTGAAAAACTAGACGTAGACTATATATTGATGACCGACAACGCTTTTGAGGCTATTGATAGTGATTCTACTATTTCAAATACACTTTCTCCAGCTTATCAATTATTCTTAACTCCTGAATTGATTCAGCTTATGGAAAATTCTGGAACGGTAGCTGCTTTAGTAAAGGATAATTTTGTATCTGTAGAACACTTATTCATTGCATTTTTTGACACATTGAACACCGCCAGAGAATTAATAGAAAAATTTAAAATTGATAAAGAAAAATGTATTTCTACATTGGAATTTTTACGATCTCAAAAAGATGTTAAAGGGATCGAAGGTACAAATGAATCTAAAAAATCAAAAGCTCTTGCTAAATTTACTAGAAATTTAACTGCTCTTGCTCGAGATAATAAACTTGATCCTGTTATAGGTCGTGACTCTGAGATTGCACGAGTAATACAGATTTTATCCCGAAGAACAAAAAACAATCCTATCTTACTCGGTGAAGCAGGTGTGGGAAAGACTGCAATTGTTGAAGGATTAGCAAATCGTATTGCTATGGGTGATGTTCCTGAATCTTTAAAAAATAAAGAGTTACTTTCGCTTGATATGGGATCACTTGTCGCAGGTACAAAGTATCGTGGAGAGTTTGAAGATCGCTTAAAAAATATTTTAAAAGAAATAGACAAATCAGATGGAAAAGTTATTTTGTTTATGGATGAAACTCACACTATAGTTGGAGCAGGTGGTGCTGAAGGATCGCTTGATGCATCAAATATGTTAAAACCAGCTCTTGCAAGAGGTGAGTTAAAAGCGATAGGTGCAACAACTCTTCGAGAGTACCAAAAACATATTGAAAAAGATCCCGCATTACAAAGACGTTTTCAGCCTGTATATGTTGAGGAACCATCAGTCGAAGATGCTACAGCAATATTAAGAGGTTTAAAAGAAAAATATGAATTATTCCATGGCGTACGCATATTGGATGAGGCTATTGTTGCAGCCGTTAGTTTGTCAGCTCGCTATATTTCTGATAGACAACTTCCAGATAAAGCAGTTGATCTTATCGACGAAGCAGCTTCAACATTAAAAATTTCGCTTGAAAACAAACCTCAGGTTATAGAAGAAGCACATAGAAAAATTTTACGACTCGAAATAGAGAAACAAGCACTATCAAAAGATCCTGAAAATAAAGACACAAAGACACGTATAAAAAATATTGAAAATAATATAAAAGAAATAAAGGATTCAGTTTCAGATGTGGAAGGAAAATGGAACGTAGAAAAAGAATTGATAACAGCGATTAAAGATTTGAAGAAAAATATTGAATCTTTAACCCAAGAATCAACAAAGGCAGAAGCCAAAGCTGATCTTGTCAAAGCTGCTGAGATTAGGTATGGAAAATTACCAATTATGGAAGCTGAATTGGAAAGTAAAATTAAAAAACTTCGTAAACTTGATTCATCAAAAAGAATTCTAAAAGAGGAAATTAATGAAGTAGATATAGCTGCTGTTGTTTCCTCATGGACAGGTATTCCTGTTTCTCGCATGCTTGAAGAGGAAATGAAAAAACTTTCTCGCCTTGAAGAAGTTTTGAAAGGACAAGTTATTGGGCAGGATGAGGCAGTAAAGAAAATATCTGATACTATCAAAAGATCTCGTGCTGGTATACATGATCCATCACGTCCACTTGGTTCATTTATATTCTTGGGTCCAACTGGTGTAGGAAAAACTGAGCTAACAAAATCATTGGCAAAGTTTATGTTCAATGATGAAAAAGCTTTGATTAGAGTTGACATGTCAGAGTATGCAGAACGCCATACTGTTTCAAAATTGATTGGTGCGCCACCAGGGTATGTTGGGCACGAAGATTCTGGAACGTTGGTTGATAAAGTTAAACATCGTCCATATTCAGTTATATTATTTGATGAGATTGAAAAAGCTCATCCAGAGATATTTAACGTTTTATTACAAGTATTAGATAACGGTCATTTAACAGATTCAAAAGGTAAAACTGTAAACTTTAAAAATACAGTTATTATTATGACATCAAACATTGGTGCTCAGTATATCGATCGAATGCAAGGTATTGGTTTTGCATCATCAAATGATGACCAAGATATATATGCTGGTATAAAAGAAAAGGTGATGTCCTCATTAAAAGATTATTTTAGACCAGAATTTTTAAACAGACTTGATGAGATTATATTATTCGATGTATTGTCACATGAGTCTATTAGAAAGATTGTTGATATCGAAGTTAAGAAAGTTCAAAATAGGCTTCTTGAAAAAGATATTCATCTTGTTTTTAAAGATGCGGTATATGAATTATTGGCTAAGGAAGGGTATAGTCCACAATACGGAGCTAGGCCTTTGAGACGGCTTATTCAGTCTAAGGTTTTGACACCGTTGGCTTCGATGATGATTGATAAAGGTTTGGTTGCGAATAGACAAGTAGTTATTGATATTGACAAAAAAGGTGAATTGAGTTTTGAGGATAAAGCTATTTCAACTGGTTCAAATGTTCTTGGGATGAAGGTGAAAAGGGCGAAGGTTGAGAAGAGATAGGATGTGGTTTTATAAGTAAGGTCAAAAAATAAATTTAAAATTGTGAAAAAAAATAGTAAAAAAGCTATTTTCGTTATAAACCCAGAACATAAAGATTATGATCCAAGATTGCATTATTTGATACAAAAACATTTAAAATAAAGTATTTTTTTGGTTGAAAATCTTTATCTTGTCTTTATGAGAACTTTAAGACACTTTTGCTAGGATTAAGGGATGAAAAAGATTAGAATACAAAATCAAATTATAAGTGTAAATTTGTCAGATATTGGTGATGATTATTTATCACTGACCGATTTGGCTAAGTTTAAGGATGTAAAATTTCCTGCACGAGTAATCAATAACTGGATGAGGAATAAAAATACTATAGGATTTATAGGTATTTGGGAGAAAATAAATAATATAGATTTTAAACTACTCGAATTCGAGCAGTTTAAAAAAGAGTCTGGTAGCAATAATTTTTTCATTTCCCCTGATAAATGGATTAAATTAACCAATGCAACAGGTATAAGATCATCATCTGGCCGTTATGGAGGCACTTTCGTGCACAAAGATATAGCTTTTGAATTTGCTATGTGGATTAATCCGGAGTTTAAGCTTTTTCTCATAAAAGAATTCCAAAGACTTAAGAATGAGGAAGGTGAAGTCAAAAATCTAGATTGGAATGTAAAAAGAGCTTTAACAAAAATCAACTACAAAATTCATACAAATTCTATAAAAGAGAATATTGTAATTCCTCATAAAATAAAAAACCCGAACCTTACATATGCAAGCGAGGCTGATGTATTAAATATTGCCTTGTTTGGAATTACTGCAAAAGATTGGAAACTGAACAATAAAGATCTCGAAGGAAATATGAGAGATTATTCAGATATAAGTCAGCTTATATGTTTATCAAATCTTGAGGTTTTGAATAGTGAATTTATTAAGTCCAGACTTACTCAAAAGGAAAGATTGATAAAGCTGAATGAAATAGCTATTTCTCAAATGAGATTACTGGCGAGCAATAATACCATTAAGAAACTTGTGTGATAAGCCTCATTTGCCTTTTAACCCAAAAAAAGATATATTGTACATACGCGCAGATGGCGGAGTGGTCAATCGCATCTGACTGTAAATCAGACGCCTTCGGGCTACGTAGGTTCAAATCCTACTCTGCGCACCAAATTAATAAATAAATTTGAAAATAATATGCCACAAAAGAAAATCGTTAAATTAAGACATAAAAAATCAGGACACGTTATCGTTATGAGAAAATCTGGAAAACCAGGTTCTTCGACTATGCCAAAACTTAAGCTGAAAAAATATAATAAAGTTACAAGAAAGAGAGAAATTTTCGAGGAAGCAAAGAGATAACCTCAATTGTAAAATTGTGCTACAAAAAAACATTTGCCTGTGCTACTATAAGTTCAGGTTTTTATGTTAAATGGGTCCATAGTTTCAATGGTAAAACATCGCACTCCAAACGCGAGGTTCTAGGTTCGAGTCCTAGTGGGCCCGCAAAACGTTAGATAGTTACAACAACGAAAAATCTTTAGGATTTTTAGGACTCGAAAAGCTTTGTTATATTTTTGAGGATTTGAAAAATTTGAAAAAATAGCAAAGGTGTACTGAACCTGTAAATATACTTTAGATTATTATAAAGAAATTTTAAAAATATATAAAAATAATAGTCAAACCAAGTTAGAGGTGGTAAATTTGTAAATTTTAATATTAATTATTTCTTTTTTGTATTATACTTAATATATTAAAAAATAATTTTATCATCACATGATACACCTTCGTACTTTATCATCACGTATAGCAATCGCACTCACAGTTTTGATACCTATTTTAGTTTTAATAGGATGGACAATCAACAACCAGATTCTAACCCGAGTATTTCTGCAATTTACTCCCATGAACCCCATCAGTGCAATCTTGTTTTTAATGACGTCAATCTGTTTAATAGCAACACAGACTCTGAAAGGACAAACACAAAGATATTGCTTTCTAAGTGCAGGAACAATTATGACGATAGTTGGACTTTTGATGTTGATAAAATATTCAGGAGGACCTGATTTAAAAATAGATAGAATTTTTTTTGAACCACTGTTAGGAATTAATCGTATGCCTATTACAACTTCGTTTAACTTCTTATTACTTGGTTTTATTTTGCTGTCATATTCAAGCCGTTATGTTTTAGCTAGTATTTTTAAAATAATAATCCTACTTATTTCTGTTTATGCTTTATTTGCATATCTCTATAATTTTATTGGTATATATGAAAATACACTTCATAATCCAATGGCTATTCACACTGCATTTCTTTTCTGTATTATTTCGATATATTTACTAGTCAAGGAAGATGTGTGGAATAGACACATCATTGAAATTCTGCGAGTAAAAAAACTTTTTATTCCAATAGTGCTTATATTAATATTTTCTATTTCGATGCTACTTGCTGGAGGTGTATCAGTACTTGTAAATAATAATTTGGAGCAACAGTCCAATTTACAATTTAAAAATCAAACAGGACAAATCGCTGCCTTCGTTGAATCAAGAATGAACCTGTACATCGGATCAATTTATGGATTACAAGGTTTATTTGCTGCATCCAATAGTGTAACTGAGAGCGAATGGAAAGCATATGTGTCCGAAATAAATGTACCTACACGTTATCCAGGTGTTTCTGCAACGTCATTCGCGCCAAAAGTTTTTCTTGAAGAAGCTACACGATTACCATTTAAGATTTACCCAAGTGTAACTAAGGAATATTATTTTCCAATAAGTTATGTGTCTAACTTTGTACAAGGTACTTCTACAGCTCAAGGTTTTGATCTCTCCTCAGAATCTGAACGTTTCAAAACGCTCTCTAAGGCAATAGATACTGATACCCCTTCAGCAACTCCAGTTGTGATAGCTGCAATATCTAAAGTGCCTATTTTTTCTGTATACGCTCCGGTATTTAAAAATAAAACATTACAGGAAACAATAGAGGATCGTCAAAAAAATATTCAAGGAATTGTTTCTGTATCGTTTCGTCTTGATAAAATATTTCCTGACCTCTTCAGTACTTCAATTACTGATGATCGTGTAAATATTGAAATATATGACACACCTTCTGCCGAAACCATGCAGAAAGAATCATTATTGTACGATACTAATATTACAAGTATACAAAATGTAAAACATAAGCTTCAAGAAATAAAAAAAATCTATGTTGCTGACAGGGTATGGATGATAAAGTTTACAGCAAATAAAAATACGTACTTGCCGGTTGTAGAGCGATATGGACAAGAGGTTGTGTTAGTACTCGGTTTGCTATTTTCAATTCTTATTACAATGATTACTTATATTTATATCCGTTCACATGAGCAAGCATTACTTAGTAAAAATGTCCAACTGGAAGCATTGGTAAAAAGCTTTCCTTTTGGGGTATTGATCGAAGATGAGTATAGAAAAATTACTCTTGGTAATGCGAAAATGATGAATATATTTGGTATTACGGGTGAACAAAAAAACTTTGTAGGAATACCGGTTTTACAAGCTATGGAATTGATACGACCTAATATCAAAGATTATGATGAATTTAAACGGCGAGATTTAGATATTGTAAAAAAATATGATGTTGTTGTTGATGAAAAAATAGAGTTAGCAAATGATATTGTTATTTCGCGTAGTTATATTCCCTTGTATTATCATGAAAAACTTCACGGGGCTATGTGGATTTACAAAGATATAACAGAAGAGGAACAAATCGATCGTATGAAAACCGAGTTTGTATCATTGGCATCACATCAATTACGAACACCACTCACTTCAATTAAGTGGTATAGCGAGCTGATTGAAGATGAAGGAAAAATGACCAAAACACAAAAAAGCTATATACATGAAATCAGGGAAGCATCAGATCGTATGGTTTCCTTAGTTGGATCATTGTTAAATGTTTCTCGGCTCGAATTGGGAACATTTGCAATTGAGCCTGAAAAAGCTGATCTTCTCGAAGTGGTTGAAGTGGCCGTTCGCGAAGCTCAGATGAACTTTGATTTGAAAAAACAAAAATTGACATATACTCATCCCGAAAAGTTATCGGCCATGATGCTTGATACAAAAGTCACTCATATTATCATACAAAATCTTCTTTCAAATGCCTGTAAATATACACCAGAAAACGGCTCTATCAACCTTGAGATAAAAAAAGTTATTGCTAAAAACGGGGTACCGACTTCAATCCAGATTTCGTGTGCTGATAATGGCTATGGTATTCCAATTCAGCAGCAAGGTTCTGTATTCAAGAAATTGTTCAGAGCTGATAATGTTCGAGTGCTTGACGTTGAGGGTACAGGTCTTGGTCTGTACATAATTAAAACAGTGGTAGAGGCAGCAGGATGTACTATTTCATTTACGTCTCAGGAAAATAAAGGAACAACCTTTACAGTAACATTGCCCCTAAAAGGAATGGTACCTCGATCAGGCAAAAAAAGTTTATCGGAAGCTATGGAATAAAAATTAAAAAAACTATATACTTATATTATGGATACCAAATACTCTATTAAGAAAAAAGTCCTGATTGCTGAAGATGAAAAGCCTCTTTCTAAGGCTTTGGCATTAAAGCTAGAAAGTGAAAATATTGAGATAGATGTTGCTTATGATGGAGACATGGTAAAGGAGAAGATTACATTAAATGTATATGATTTGATTTTAATGGATTTAATGATGCCTAAACATGACGGTTTTTCTGTATTAGCAGATCTAAAAGAAAGAAAAATAAAAACTCCGGTTGTGATTATGTCAAATTTAAGTCAAGATACCGATAGAAATAGGGCTACGATTGCCGGTGCATCACATTATTTTGTTAAAGCTGAAGTAAAATTGGCAGATATCGTAGACTACGTTAAAAAAACATTAAAAATATAAAAACATATATGATAGACCAGTCCTTTTATAAAAAAATACTTATTGACCAAAAATATATTTCTAAAGATGATGCAAAGCTTGCTGATGTCTATGAGTCCTCAGGTAAAGGAAGCTTTACTGACTATTTGTTGCAAAATGGAATTATCAACAAATTAACCTTAGGTTTAGCGATAGCTGAACACTCCAATACATCATTTACTGATCTAAGTTTACGAACTCCATCAGCCGATGATTTGACACGTATTCCAGAGGTTGATGCACGAACTTATAGAATTGTGTTTATAAAGGAAAAAGATAAAGACATTTTTTTAGCAACAAATATATTAGAAGAACCAAAATTAAAAGAAGTTTCTAGTCGATTATTTCCTTCTAAAAAAGTAATATTTACTTTTGCTTTCAAAGAAGATATAGATACGTATCTGTCTCATTATGAAAAAGAATTAAATACTCGTTTTTCCGCCATAATAAAAAGCGAAAAAAGGGTAGCACCGGAAATTTTTGAAGAAATTATTCGTGATGCGGTAACATATCGGGCATCTGATATTCATTTTGAGCCACAAGCGTCCATGACGATGATACGTTTTCGAATTGATGGATTATTAAAGCTGGCAGGATCAATTCCACGAACTAATTATGAAAATGTATTGAACCGTATTAAAATTCAATCAAATCTTAGAACTGATGAACATTTTGCACCTCAAGATGGAGCTATACGTTTTGCGTCCAATGATATAAACGTTGATCTTCGTGTGTCAGTTGTTCCAACACTAGATGGAGAAAAAGTTGTTGTAAGAATTTTGACGGAATATGTGAAAGGACTCACTTTTGCTGATCTTGGATTCTCTGAAAGACATATCACCATTTTTGATGATGCAGCAAAAAAACCTTTCGGCATGATTTTGGTTGCGGGTCCTACAGGATCTGGAAAAACAACCACATTATATTCGTTATTAAAAAAATTAAATACACCAGAAATAAATATTACGACCATTGAAGATCCTGTTGAATATCGTATGCTCGGTGCGACACAGATTCAAGTAAACCAAAAAACAGATCTTACTTTTGCCAAAGGTCTGCGTGCTATTGTGAGACAAGACCCAAATATTATTTTGGTTGGCGAGATTCGTGATACAGAAACGGCCGAGACTGCGGTGAACGCTGCACTTACTGGACACCTTTTACTCTCAACTTTTCATGCGAATGATGCATCCACATGTATTCCTCGTTTACTTGATATGGGAGTAGAATCATTCTTGCTTGGATCAACACTTGAACTCCTTGTGGCACAAAGACTTGTACGAAGAATTTGCGATCTCTGTCGGTATAGTTACGTTGAAAATTTATCAAATATTGCCTCCGATTTTCCACCAGCTAAGGGATATTTTACAGATAAAGAAATTACGCTCTATAAAGGAAAAGGTTGTGGAGCCTGCAATAATACAGGATATAAAGGGAGAACCTGTTTGGTAGAAATGATTGAAGTTGGTTCTCAGTTAAAAGAATTAATAAGTTCTCGACCTTCCGCAGCTGAAGTGTGGAAAGTTGCAAAAGAAAATGGTGCACGATCTATGTTTGAAGATGGTATAGATAAAGTTAAAATTGGAGTATCTACATTGGAAGAGGTGTTTCGAGTTGCTGCACCAAACGAAGGTATTAAAGTATCAGAAGAAAAAAAATCACGTGTAATTAAAGCTAAATTAAAACCAATTTATTAAATTGTAATTATGAAATATAAATATACGAAAGCAGAGGCAGGAAAAGAATTATACAGTATGAAACGATCTATATTTGTTCGTCTTCGCGCTTTTGGTTTACAAAATGATTCTAATTTTTTTATACAAAATCTTTCAGTGTTGATAGGTGCTGGTATGAGTGTGAGTGAAGCCTTACAGTCAGTGTATGCCGAAGTCCGTGGTATAAGAATGAAATCAGTCTTACGAGAAATCATAGACGGGGTAGATGAAGGTTTAACACTTTCGTCAGCCATTGAAAGAACAAACATTATCTCTCCTCACACGTTGGCTTTAATAAAGTTAGGTGAATTGTCGGGTCGATTGTCAGAAAATCTTGAGGTTACAGCTATACAAAATGAAAAAGAAGCAACATTTCGATCAAGAGTGAGATCAGCTCTTGCGTACTCATCCTTTGTATTAATCATTTCACTTGTTGTTGGTGTTGGAGTTGCATGGTTTGTACTTCCAAAAATCTCAAAATTTTTTGCTGATCTAAACGCTCCATTACCAAAGATTACTAAAATTATTATCGCAGTTGGTGATTTTTTACAAGTATATGGATTTATTTTTATACCTATGTTTATTGGAATATTCGTGATCATGTTTTATTTTCTTTTTAGTTTTCCTAAAACAAAGTTTATTGGTCATACACTGCTATTTCATATGCCGATTATTAAACATTTGATTTTGGAAACAGAAGTCGCACGTTTCGGATTTTTATCTGGAACAATGATCCGTGCCGGGGTCCCACTGCACATGGTTTTTGAATTATTACCCGGAACAACAACATTTAAAAATTATGCGGTAGTATACTCTCACATTTCTGATGAGATTTTGGACGGTGCATCTTTTCAGAAAATATTTTCAGAATCAAAAAAAGCTGATAAACTAATACCACTTCCCGTACGGCAAATGATGGTCGCTGCCGAACAGTCAGGCGCTTTAGCAGAAACTCTTATCAAGATCGGAGGAATGTATGAAGCAAAAGTTGATGCAACATCAAGAAATATTCCAGCCTTTTTAGAACCGGCACTACTTTTGTTCATCGGAGGACTGGTTGGGCTTTTGGCTGTTGGAATATTGATGCCAATTTATCAATTAGGGTTATACTTTTAATCTATGAATAAAGGTTTTTCTTTAGTAGAAATGATTATTGTATTTGCCATTATGTCAGTCATGGGGACTGTGGTTTTAACAACATATATGTCGATACGAAAAACAGGTGATGCAACTCGAGCAGGTATGGTTCAAGTGGCAGCACTTGTAAATGCTAACGCCCGCGCCAGAGTAATGGAATCCGACACTGACTGGGGGGTTAAAGTTTCCTCTACGAGTACTACTATATTTAGTGGGGCAAGTTTTGCAACGCGGGTGGGTGTACGAGATGCTGTGTACAGTATTCCTAACGGTTTAACTATTACTGGTCCAAGCGAAATCGTATTCGCAAAATTTTCAGGTACACCAAGTTTAGTTGGCACAACTACATTTTCAAATGATTACGGAACAAGTTCTGTGTACGTATGGCTAGGAGGTATAATTGGAAATTAATATATGAAAAAAATATCACTTTACCACAAAGGCACTTCTATTTTGCCAAAAAAAAATAAGTCGAACAAAGGAATATCACTTGTTGAAGTCGTAGTTGCGATTGCAATATTCTCCGTACTTTCAACCGTTGCATATCAGACGTATATAACCGTGAACAGGTTAACTGTGTCATCGGATAAAAAAGACGTTGCAGTACGATTAGCTGAGGAGGGAATAGAGGCCATGCGATCTATACGAGATTATAACTTTACAAGTTTACCCACCATAGGCACTATAGGTATTGTGATTGGGGCTACAAGTACGTGGCAAGCTTCAGGAACTAGTGATGTGACAAATGGGTATATTCGTACTCTTACATTTACACCTGTCGACGCTGACACGACAACTATAACATCAAAGGTTGATTGGTTAGATAGAGGTGCTACCAGTACTCTTACATTAAATTCAACCTTAACTAACTGGGAAAAAATAGTACTTCAATCAGCCGGTCTGACTATCAACACAACAGGTGCTAATCTCTCACAAGCAGCTTCACGACGCTTGCTCACAGGTATAACATTGGCGGTTAGCGCAACATCAAGTACAACAACTATAAATCAGGTCAATGTCTCGTGGACTACTGCAATACGTAGATTACAAGAAATCCGTAGTCCCAACGGAACCTTGGTTTTTGGACCAGTAAGTGTTGTATCTGGAGCTACTTCAACATTATCAACTTCTATCAGTATGAATCCTGGAACATCTAAAACCATAGAATTTTACTTTGATTCAACGATGGCAACAAATACTATCACCATAACTTTTATTATGACTGATGGTTCAATTAAGACGGTTGTGATAACCAACCCACCAATAGGAACTTAAATATGAAAAACAAAAATATTTACATCGAAAAAGGTTTTACATTAGTTGAAGTGCTCATTGCGATTGCAATCATGTCGCTCTTAGTTTTGTCTGTTGCCAGTATGGTTGTTGCCATGTCTGTACAAGAGAAAAGAACTCGGGCGATTACTGAAGTTGATTCTGGAGCGTCTAGTATTATGGATGATATTTCCCAAAGTTTACGAAATGCTTCAAGTATTACAACCCCCATAGCAAGTACTACTTCCACTTCGACTATGACACTTGGTATGAGTTTGATTCCTACTGAAAATCCAACATTATATTCTTTTGCAACTTCAACCATACAAGTAACAAAAGGGGCAAGTACACCTTATCGAATGACTAACAAAAATGTGATAGTAGACTCAATATCATTTCAAAATTTAAGTGCAACATCAACCAATGGAACTATACGTGTTACACTTAAGGTTTCGTATAACAATACTGCGAACGATGCTAAATTAAATTATTCAACAATTCTCATAACAACAGTATCATTGAGATGAAAAAAAATATGTATAATAAAAACGGATTTGCGATGGTCTATATTATGTTGATACTCTCAGCAATTATTTTAGCTTCGTCATTGTCAATATCTTCTATTGGAATATTATCTGCAAAAAGAATGCAAAGATACACACAAAGTGCTGAAGTACGGATGCTGGCAATGCATTGCGGTGAATCAATACTTTTACTTGTTCGCAATAACTCTGCTTTACTTACTGCAACAACAACCATGATTCAAGGAACTGGTTCTTGTGCATACACAGTTAATGGTACGGCTCCAAATAAGGTTATTAATATAACAGCTATAAAATATAACCTTTATAAAAGACTACAAATAACTATTAGTAGATTTGCCCCAACAATACTTGCATCATGGATAGAAACTAAATGATGTAGTATAATCAATATATGACAATACTTATTCTTATAATCATTTTTCTCCTTGGATCTATCATTGGAAGTTTCCTTAACGTTGTAATATTTCGTCTTAACACCAACCTGAGTATTAGTCATGGTCGTTCTAAATGCTTTTCTTGTAATAGAGAATTGGAACCAAAGGATTTAGTACCACTGTTCTCATTTTTATTTTTCAAAGGAAGATGTCGAACATGTAAATCTAAAATATCTTATCAATATCCTCTTGTTGAACTAGGTACTGGTATTATATTTGTTTTGATTACATATTCATATTTTTTCAGTAATACAATTTTTATAGGAAATAATATTTTCAACAAAGGACTTGTATTACAAGCTTTCACTCAACTATCTTACATAAAATATATTTTTTATATAATGGATTTAGCTTTAGCCTCTTTACTTATGTGTATATTTGTTTATGATTTTAGACATAAAATTATTCCTGACAAGTTAGTATATTCTGGTGCGGTATTGATGCTTATAAAAATTATTGCCTGCTTGTTTATTTTTAAAGCTACAAGTATGACTATAATATGGGCATTATTAGCAGGACCACTCGTCGCATTTCCTTTTGCATTATTCTGGGTTGTATCAGGCGGAAGGTGGATGGGGCTTGGAGATGCAAAGCTTGCACTTATTGTAGGCTGGGGATTGGGTCTTGGATATGGATACACTGCTCTTATGTATTCATTCTGGATTGGTGCAATAGCAATTATTGGTCTCATGCTTATGAGGGAGATGCTTGATGCCTTTTCGACACATGATAATGCTTTCGGAATGAAGATAAAATTTTTACATAATAAAAAACTAGAATACTTCAGAAATAAGCTTCCATCATACAAATTAAGATCTGAAATACCGTTTGGCCCCTTTATGATTGTAGCTTTTTACATGATTTATTTTCTAGGTAGGAATCTTTTGTGGTGGATATAGAGGGTTGATAGAAGTTTGATTTTATTCATATTTTTATGGTTATTTTTGACTTTTTTCGACTTTTCTTGTGCTCTGTGAACATATTTAAATTATCCTTTGATAATCGCTTGACTTTGTTTCCGTTTCGTATATAATAGACACCCATACGGCATAGAGATATTACTCTTAAAAAAGCTTTTTCTTTTAAAGAAAAAGCATGATACATTTAAGAAAAATCTTTAATACTAATACTTTGAAAACTTAATAAGATATACATACATCACAATAGATATGTAAGAACATTGTACTGATTTTGTACGATGAGCAAGAATTAATTTAAAATTAATCAAATCCTTTCTTTTGTTCTGTTTGAGTTTTTTATTTAGAGTTTGATCCTAGCTCAGGATGAACGCTGGCGGCGTGGATAAGGCATGCAAGTCGAACGGAGACTTTTTGAGATTACATCAAGAACTGTCTTAGTGGCGAACGAGGTAGTATAACATAGGTATCTTCCCCTAAGTCATGAATAACATATCGAAAGATATGCTAATACATGATGGTCTCTACGGAGTAAAGTTTACTGTAAAGTACGCGCTTAGGGACGAGCCTATCTGATATCAGCTAGTTGGTAAGGTAATGGCTTACCAAGGCTATGACGTCTAGAGGAGCTGAGAGGCTGACCCTCACCGATGGGACTGAGACACGGCCCATACACCTACGGGTGGCTGCAGTCGAGAATTTTCCGCAATGGACGAAAGTCTGACGGAGCGACGCCGCGTGGTTGATGAAGTACTTAGGTATGTAAAAACCTTTTATGAGGGAAAAAGTTTATTGATTGTACCTCATGAATAAGGGGTTGCTAAACTCGTGCCAGCAGCAGCGGTAATACGAGTGCCCCAAGCGTTATCCGGAATTATTGGGCGTAAAGGGTGAGTAGGTGGTTATATTAGTCTTGTGTTAAAGCCTTCGGCTCAACCGAAGATCTGCATAGGAAACGGTATAACTAGAGTATGTGAGAGGTGTGTAGAACTCATGGAGTAGGGGTGAAATCCGTTGATATCATGGGGAATACCAAAAGCGTAGGCAGCACACTGGCACATTACTGACACTGAATCACGAAAGCGTGGGTAGCGAATGGGATTAGATACCCCAGTAGTCCACGCCCTAAACGATGTACTCTAGTTTTGTGGGGAATCGACCCCCTGCGAGACTAAGCTAACGCGATAAGAGTACCGCCTGGGTAGTACGATCGCAAGATTAAAACTCAAAGGAATAGACGGGGACTTGCACAAGCGGTGGATTATGTGGTTTAATTCGTAGGTAAACGAAGAACCTTACCAAGGTTTGACACCTAACTGAAAGTCCTAAGAAACTAGGACCCTCGCAAGACAGTTAGGCAGGTGATGCATGGCCGTCGTCAGTTCGTGGTTTGAATTGTTCCCTTCAGTGGGGTAACGAACGCAACCCTCGTCGTGTGTTACAAGTGTCACACGAGACTGCCCAGCCTAAAGCTCAGAAAACTTTCATTAGTTTTGTGATTTCTAGGCTGGGAGGAAGGCGAGGATGACGCCAGGTCCGCATGTCCCTTTGACATCTTGGGCTACACACATAATACAATGGTCGAGACAACGCGACGCAATGGGGCGACCCGGAGCAAACCGTAATAAACTCGGCCTCAGTTCGGATTGAAGTCTGCAACTCGACTTCATGAAGCTGGAATCGCTAGTAATCGCAGGTCAGACATACTGCGGTGAATACGTTCTCAAGTCTTGTACTCACCGCCCGTCAACTCAAGGGAGCCAGGAGTACCCGATATCTCACCATGTGTGGGACTACGGTAAGCTTGGTAACAGGGAGTAAGTCGTAACAAGGCACGGGTAGCGGAAGCTGTTCGTGGATTTATTCAAGTGAAAACTGTCTATGTCACCTGATTTATCAGGTTGCATCAGATTTATAACGGTCGTTACTGAATCTAAGCAATTAGTATTCAACAGTTCTGATATGCTGTCGTTCATATTAGCGAAGAAGTTCGTAAAACTTTGACATGTCGGAAAGACGATGACTCAATCAGAACAAAAGAATTTGTTTGATTAGTTTAGATTAAGATTCTTCTAAAAATATTGCATTGTGATTTGTGAAATAAATGAAAATATGTATAATAGGTATACGTAGTATTTTTTCTTATGGGAAATATGTTATGTTTGTTGGTGAAAAATGCGCGTGTAGCTCAGTTGGTAGAGCGCTCGACTGATACTCGAAAGGTCCTTGGTTCGACCCCAAGCACGCGCACAAAGATAAAAAATAAATCTCCGATAAGGGGTTTATTTTTTTGTGATATAATTTTTATATGAAAATATGTATTTCTTCATCTATGGCTTTTACTAATGATTTCGTGGAAATAAAAAACAACTTGAAAGTTTAGCACATATTGTTTAAATTCCAGATCTTGAATTTAATTCAAATGTTTGTGTACTGATAATAAATTATGAAAAGAAGGGTACATTTTATTATATAGAAGGCAATATATTCCTTGAAATAGGCTATGCTTACGGGACGGGAAAGAAAATTTATATATTAAGATGAAATCTTGGCTATGCAACCAATTATTTTTAATGGTGATATTCACAGGATATAATTAAATTTGACACAAAAACCCCACCTCTGATATACTACACTCATCGGAAGCAACCCTTTATATAGTTTCGTCTATATCGAGGATTTCCACTAGGTCGGAAACAACCCTTTATACAGGTAAGTCTGTATCGAGGATTTCCATTTTATGGACTACGTCAATTATCTGAGACATATAGATTATTTCTAAATAACCTCTTTCTTTAAGCATCATAGATGTATTTTTAGGGTGAGCACTAAAACATCTTACTATTTTTAGTTTGGATTTCGCATAATCGAGTAGTGAGGCAAAGTCACCATCACCAGAAGTAAGAATTACAGCTTGAACATTATTATTTTCGATATCAAGAGTAATTCTGTGTGCTATCTCAACATCACA
>JACMMR010000032.1 GCA_014378965.1 Candidatus Parcubacteria bacterium
TGGTTACCCGACAGGGACTCGAACCCCAATTAACGGTTCCAGAAACCGTTGTCCTACCGTTAGACGATCGGGTATGAGAATTATTTATTCTCAGTGTGTATAGTATTCAAATCAGCTGTTGCTTGTTCTACAGCAACTGTAACATTGTCAACTGGTGTGTCAATAGGAGCTTGTACCGGCTCATGTACTTCAACAACTGGAGTTGTAGTTTGCTCTACAACAATTGGTGTTGAAGGAACATCCATCTTTTCTTTAGATTCTTCCACAACCATATCGGTTTTTTTACCTACTAATGATTTTAATGTGCTTTTCAAATTGTCTATAAATGACATATTTTTTATATTTTATTTTTATTGATTAATATAAACAAAATAACACGTTTCCGGGAAATTTAAAAGATGTTATTGATTAAATACATCAACTTGTTTTTTAATTTCACCAAAAACATCATCGGAAATTTCCTCGACAGGATTAAGTGGGCGTACTTCTATTGTATGATCTTCATCGTTTGTAATAACTTCAAATAAACCTTTATCTTCTAAATACCGATCTATAGTCATACTAAATCCGTAAAAATCATCAAATTTTTCTTCAGTTACTCTAATAGAAACAGAGCCACTAGAGGTTCTTTCCATAGAAACTGCTCTTGGCTGTTCATGGTCGTCATATATTGGTGCACCTTCTCTGGTCATATATTAATTATATAACTTTATTTGGGTTTTATTGTTATTGCTAAGCCTGTTTTTATGTGATATTGTTTTTTGAGTTACAGGATACTGAATCTTGTAGATGAACAACCAACACTATTATACAGCATGAAAATTGTCAACCACATCGCTCCAACGGTACAAGATAAAGAAGAGTGTCGCGAGGTACTCAGCGGACTTGATATTGGATCCTGTTTCCGATTCGCCGACGGAATATCTTTCGAACAAGCTAAGAAAACTTACGGGCAATCATTCTTCTTCATTACTGCATCAAACGGTGCGAAGCCGGCAGATGACAGAGTTACCTGCCTCAGCATGGATTTTATGTCCCACAGGATTCTCGACAAAGATTGCCTTGTCATAAAGCACGATGTAAATGCTGCAATCGTGCCAGCAAAAATGGTTGACATTAAGCCGGTTGAATTCATCGAAAACATTTCGGATAAAGCCTAACTTAATTTCACCCACACCCAGGACCCTTGCGTCCTAGGTGTGTTTTTATTATAAAAAAATACAGCCTTGTTGACAGAGAACCTTTCGGATCTGTCAACAAGGCCTAGTATTATGTTGTTTTTGGACTACTTGCACTTTGAAGACTGAAATGAAATATATAAATTTCCAAGTCAACAAAAGAAAATCTCCGGATGCGCTTTCACGCACCCGAAGGGTTAAATTTTTGATTATTAGCCTCGTCCACCACCTCCGCCAATGACGACAGGAGTGGTCGGGGTTGAGTGTAAAATCATCCCACCGATATCATTCGCATCGTATTCTGGGTATACGATGTATTCACCAGAGGCAGGAACAGTGATTTCCATGTTGTCGGAATACGGCACACGTTTCCACCCAGCTCCACCCGAACGCAAGTCTTTCAACTGTGCGACCCAGATAGTGACAGGCTTCATCCACTGCCAACCTTCGGTGCTCTCAACACGAACTTTGAATCGGTTCGAGACTGACTTCACACGAAACGAATCAGGAGTTCCATATTGTGGCCAAGTTGTAATAACATTGACCCCATTCAAGAAACCTGCCATTTGCAGTCCGGCAAAGTTGATGCTAGTAATCGGTATGGTGGCCGATTGAACCTTTAGACGAGATCCAGTGTTCATGTCATAACGGATATTTCCATTGATGACGAGTTCACTCATCTGACCGTAATTCATCCAACCTTGCATTTCGACAAGACCACCAGGATACACATTGAGTTGATAGACAGTGCCGTCTAATCCAATCACTTCGGCCGTTTCAGCTCCAGGAATCGTAAGACGGAAGTCAGTCAACACGAAGTAGAGGTTGCCCGCATAGTCCGAAGGTTTGTACATCGACTGACCATTTGCATCATATCCAGTCTTCCGAAGCTTGAGCCAGTTTTTGGCTTCAAACAACTGAGTCCCGTCAGCAGCAGTGATGTTCGACTGAAGCAGAAACTCTGCTTTTGGATCACCGACTGAAACTTGAACGTTCACAGTACTGACCAGTGCGGCAATATCATCAGGCGAATTGATCGCACTGATATCAAACTTGCGGTAGAATCTACTTGCCGAAGCACAGAAGATTTCCATACTTTTGGCCCGAGCCAATGCTTCAGCGACGGCGATGCCGCCGATAGGCAAATGCTCAATGATCGGAGTTGTGGGAATTGGTGCCGCAAACGCGAAATTTGCAAGACCGAGGAATGTGAGTATAAATTTCATATTTTGATTTGGTTGTATTTCGGAGAGGTAGAAGTTTATTGCTGAGGCTTTGGACCGAATGAAGCCGTAAGACCAAATTCGATATCCAAGGGTTTAGGTTTTGAAACCTTCGTACCGGTCGCTTTCACTTCCAGTTTTGAGGGTTTGTTTGGGGTTTTCTTGGGTTCTTTCATTGTGGCAGGTACGAGGTACGCTGCAACAAAGAGAAGAACCAAAGCCGACATAATCAAGGTACTTTTCATAGACTCGTAAATAATAGCATATATAGACTGTAAAGTCAATATATTTACCAATAATTCCTTGATATATAAGCATTTTATAAAAACAACATTTTATTTGACAAAAAAATATATTTTGATAAAATATAATATGTAACAAGTTATAACGAGACAGAAGATTCATTGGATCTTCTGGGTTTAATAGCCCTAACCGTAAACTGGCGCCCTGTCGCATGGAACAAAAATACTCTCAATTGAGTATTTTTATTTTATGTTTTAATACATTAAACATATATGTATTATCAGTATTTTGATTATCCACATGAGACCTGACCAAACCAGCAATAAAATCAGCTAATCTTATTAACCCTTCACTTTTATCATCAACGAACAATAGCCTGTTAATAGTAACATTTTTACTTTTCAAGCTTTTCTTTAATTTATGTATATACCTATCACCTTTTTTTCCATCTATTATAATTTTTAAAATACCATCTTCAATACTTACAATTTCTGATATAAACTTTTCTAAGGCATTTTCCTGATTTATCGGATTTACGTAGATCGATACACGACATGAAAAATTTAAGTTCGCTATTCTTTTAGCAAATTTTAATCTTGATTTCCAAGACATTTTAACCCAGTGAACATGTTTTATATTTAACTTGCTTTCTATATATATAATTTCCTTAGTTACAATATCTTTATCAGCATAAAAAATAAAAATTGCGCAGTAGGCAGAGTGCCCGGTATTTGTTGAAATGTTAGATTCATCTATATATATAATTTTTTTCTATTCATCCACATATCATACAAAAACACACATAAAGTCCTCATTATGAAATTCTAAAGTTTCAATCAAAAATTTATAAATTTTTTTCAGCCTCCAACACCCCTTCAATACCCCCATTCAAAAATCCATCGACATCTGAAGTTTCAAATTCAACCCTATGATCTTTTACCATCTTGTATGGATGTAAAACATAAGATCGGATCTGACTCCCCCATTCTATAGTCACAGTATTTGTTGTTGATAACCCCTTTTCTTTCAACTTCATATCATCCTCTTTTTTCTTCAATAATTTTGCTTTGATAATATTTATAGCTCGTTCTTTGTTTTGCCCTTGAGACCGTTCCTCTGTAACATGCACTGATAGTCCTGTTGGTTTGTGCACTACTCTCACTGCGGTTTCTCTTTTATTTACATTCTGTCCACCTGCCCCTCCGGCTTTTGCAAAAGAAATATCAAGTTCTGATTCAGGAACATTAAGAGATACACTTGTATCAATCTTTGGTATCACCTCAACCAATGCAAAAGAAGTATGTCTTAATCCCTTAGAGTTAAATGGTGACATACGAACGAGTCGGTGTACTCCTGATTCATTTTTTAAAATTCCATATGAATTTTTTCCTTTCACTTCAAACATAATATTTTTATATCCTCCGAGTGTATTGGGACTTGAATCAAGTGGTACAATACTCCACCCTCGAGTTGTGGCATATTTCATATACATAGTAAAAAGCATAGATGTAAAATCTTCAGAATCATCCCCACCAGCACCAGCAATTATAGAGATAATAGTGTCATAACTTGAAAAATCATTTTTAATTAAATCAGTTTTTAAATCTTGCAACTCTTTCATCATAAGCTGTGCAGCAACAGAATCATTCCAAAAACCTGGCTCAAGCATTACACGTTCTATTTCTTCTATTCTTTTTTTTGTTTCAATAGTATTCATTACTTAATCTAAAATGACTGACTGACCCTGTTCTGGATGCATAGCATCGATATTGTAATAATCGCGTAACCTTTGAACTAAAAATAAAGCAGACTTCGACTCTCCCATTGTAACAAAAACTTTCTTAAGAGAATCCCCTGCCGTAGCAGCAAATTCCTGCAATCTATCAGAATCCTTATGTCCTGAATAGCCATCAATTTTTCGTAACTCAGCGTTAATTTTGATTTCATGATCATAAATTTTCACAGACTTTGCACCATCATAAATCTCTCTTCCTAACGTTCCAAGTGCCTGAAATCCTAAGAATAATAATATTGTGTTTGGGGCACTGAGATAACTTAATTCATGATGTTGAATTCTTCCACCTGTCGACATACCCGAACCGGCCATAATAATTTTTGGATTTTTACTATGTAAAATCGCTTTTGATTCCTCGGCTGATCCAATAATACGTAAATTTTTAAAATTCAAAATATCATCACCTTTCTTTCTTCGAGCTTTAGCTTCTGGATTATAATCCTCAACATATTTTTTATATATTGGAATAAGTTTCGCAGCTAGTGGTGAATCAAGATATACAGGAATTTCAGGTATAATTTTATCTTCAAATAATTTATTCATTTCATATAATATTTCTTGTGTTTTTTCCAGTGAAAATGAAGGAATCAACATTACACCCTGCCGATCAATAATATCTTCTATAGCAACTTGAAGTTTTTGAACTCTTGTTGATCTATCTTCATGATTTCGATCACCATATACACTTTCCATTACCACATAATCGACACCTTCAATTGATTCTGTATCTTTTAATATAGGATTAGGCGAATTTCCAAGATCTCCAGTAAACAAAAATTTACGAAGTTTATGGTTTAAGTTAATTCGTATTTCAAACATCGAGGCACCTAGAACATGTCCAGGATCTTTTAGATACACTGATACTACTGAATCTTTATTTATTTCTTTTTTTGTTTTTTCACTATGCTCATCAAGATCAAACAAAATAAAATCTTTGTGATATGGAATAGTTTTCCATACATCAAATGCATGTCTTGTATCTTCCGGACCGTAGAGAGGTTCAATATTTTTATGTTTTGCATCTTCAGTTATGAGTTTTAAAGCATCTTCAAGCATATAAACACATAGATCCCGAGTTTCAGGAGTACTGTATATGATACCTTTAAATCCATGCTTCATGAGTTTAGGAATTAAACCAATATGATCCATGTGTGCATGAGTTACAAGTAGCATATCAATCTCACGAGGATCAAAAATAAACGGTGATGCATTGTACTCTTTAGCCTTATCTGATCCTTGTTCCATACCACAGTCAATAAGCATTTTTTTTATACCTTGAATTTTGTTTACTTCAAGTAAAAAGTTTGCACCAGTAACTGACGAGACCCCACCGCAGAATGTTATTTTTGCAAATTCTCCTTTTGGATTAGTCTGTTTTGAGGTTTTTTGTAAAAGCATATATATGCCATTATCCCACCTAACGCATTCATAAGCAAATCAAAAAAAGTATCTATCCAAAAGTTAGCATTGATAAAAACATTTTTACCAATTTTAAACTCGACATATTCCCAAAAGATAGATAGACAAAAAATTACAATAAAAATATTTATTCTGTTGCTTAATTTCATATACTTTAAAATTGATATAGCAAGTGCAGTAATAGATAATCCACCGATAAAGTGCATTGCAATATCAGCATTAGGATAAAAATAATAGAAGCTTGAAAATTTTGCAATAGTATCAAACGTGATAAGTAAAATCAGCAAAATCAGACTAATGAAAAATAGTTTTTTATTATTCATGGCTTTAGCAAGAGTCGTTTGTTTCGTTCCTTCCGCCGAGAGGTCCTCAGAAAATTATTTTCTTGCGGGTCGGCCCATACACTCAACTCACGAAACAACCACTCCTCTTAAAGCCCCCGAACGAACTGAGCCTTAGCAAAAAACTAAGGTGGGTGTTCTAAGATTCAAACCAAAGTTTAAATCTACGCGAACTCCCTGAAAGAGATATCTAAGTCAGTTATTCGGAGACAATATTATTATATCAAATTTTTAACACTCGTGGACTAGACAATTTTTCTTTTTATATTGTACACTTCAGCTTCCTCTCCCTCGACTTCATAGTTTTTACTTATTTCTGTCTGAAGATTCAATATATCTTGATATTTCTTACTTCCTTCAAAACCTGTACCTGCAGGTATCAATCTACCAATCAAAGTATTTTCCATGATTCCATAAAGTGGGTCATGTTGCCCTTTGAGTGAAGCATTTACCAAGATACGGTTTGTATTTTGGAATGAAGCAGCAGTAAGAAATGATTGGCGGTTCAAAGAACCTTCCATAGTACCCATGATTGCTGTTTTTCCTTTGGCCGGCATTGTATTATTCTCTTCAGCTTTTGCATTTGTTCTCACGAACTCGAATGTTTCCACAACATCTCCCATTGAAAGTTCTGTATCTCCCTTATCTGTGATAATCACACGATTAAACATTTCACGAACGATAATCTCGATATGTTTACGTCCAACATTCACACCTTGCAATTCGTAAATCTTTTTAACTTCACCAATAATGTAGGCTTGCGCTACATCTTTTCCTGCATATTCATATACTTCGTTTACATCAGCTGATCCATCAGTCATGATTTGACCTTTTGTTACATGTTGTCCAACTTTTACTTGAACCACACGTATTGGGTGAACAGAAAATTCCAATTCACTTCCTGTTTTCTTTGAGGCTTTAAGTGGTACATCAGGAAGTATTCTGATAACTTTTTCATTGTTCTTTTCAATTACAGCAGTTACAACACCATCATGAGATGCAATAGCAGCTGGATTTTTTGGAGTTCTATTTTCAAATAATTCCTCAACTCTTGGTAGACCAGCAGTAATATCTCCTCCTGACACTGCCACACCTCCGGCGTGGAATGTACGCATCGTCAACTGTGTTCCAGGTTCACCGATTGCTTGTGCAGCAACAGTTCCAACTGACTCTCCAAGATCTGTTAAGTCACCTGTTGAAAGATCGGCACCATAACATTTTGCACATACACCTCTATCTGTTTTACATGTTAACGGTGAGCGAACATGTAGTGCATCTAAGTCTGTTTTTTCTATTACTTTTGAATTATCTTTTGATATCAAATGACCTTTTTTAAACAAAACTTCACCATTAGCATCAAGAATATCAGCAGCCAAAATTCTTCCAAAAATATTTTTACTAAATGATGTTTCAATACCAGAAGCTGTTTTCTTAGTTATCACAATTGAATCATGTGTCTTGCAATCTTGTTCAGTGATGATAACAGATTGAGCAAGGATAAAAAGTTTACGAGTTAAGTATCCAGCTTTCGCAGTGTTCAAAGCTGTATCAGTCATACCTTTACGAGCACCATGAGTTGAAATAAAATATTCGATCGGGGTTAAACCTTCGATAAATGAAGACTTGATTGGAAGTTCAATAGTTGTTCCTTGTGCTGTCGCAATCAAACCTTTGATACCAACCATTTGGTTGATGTTACCAACAGATCCTCGAGCACCTGATGACACCATGTCATTTACAGGACCATTCTCAGCCAATGTTGCAGGAATCATTTTCTCGATTTGAGATTGAACCGCTTGCCATAGTCTGATAATCTTCACATGCTTTTCTGTTTCTGAAAGCAAACCTTTGTTGTATGCATCATACACTGCATCTGCTGACTCTTGCGCTTCATCAAGTGCTTTATATTTTGCTTCTGGAATTTGAATATCTGAAATAGACCATGTAATACCAGATTGGGTTGCGAATGAAAATCCGAATTTCTTAATAGAGTCAATAATCGGTGCAACTTCATTTCTACCTTCGCGAATAATAAGTTCATCAATAAGGGCATTCATAACGTTTTTGTTTATTTCACGGTTAATAAATGAAATATTTTCTGGTAACAATTGGTTGAACAATATTCTTCCAACAGTTGTGTCAAATAATTTACCGGCATATTCACCAAACTTTTTATCCTCTGGTGCCAACACTTTGATTGGTGCACGATGTGAAATGATACCGTTATTTAATGCAATAATAGCAGCTTCTGGTGATTCAAAATATTTATCAGCACCTAACTCACTAGAAACTAGTTTTGTTACCCAGTATGAACCAACAACAATATCAAGCATCTTATCTGTGATAGTTGCATCACCTGATCCTGGCTTCAAGATATTTTTATCTGAGGCCATGATGTTATGTGCTTCGTATTGTGCTTCTTCTGATAATGGAATATGAACTGACATCGTATCTCCATCAAAATCGGCGTTAAACGGTGAACATACAAGTGGATGAAGCTGGATCGCATTTCCTTCTATAAGAATAGGTTGAAATGCTTGTACTGAAAGCCTGTGAAGTGTAGGAGCACGGTTTAACAATACATATTTATCTTTAATAATATCTTCTAGTATTGACCACACAACTTCATCTCTATCTTCAATCATTCTGTTTGCTCCTTTGATACTGAACGCAAGTTCTTTACCTAGAATTTGTGAAATAACAAATGGTTTAAATAATTCAAGTGCCATGTGTTTTGGAAGTCCACATTGGTTTAACTTAAGGTCTGGCCCTACGACGATAACAGAACGTCCAGAATAGTCCACACGTTTACCAAGTAAGTTTTGACGGAAAATACCTCTCTTACCTTTTAAGTTATCAGCAATAGATTTGAGTGATCTTTTTTGTCCTGGGTTTATTCCTGAAAATGCTGGACCGTTACCTTTCATTGAGTTATCCAAAAGAGCATCAACAGCTTCTTGAAGAATTCTTTTTTCATTTCGCAAAATCACATCTGGTGCTTTGATATCATACAATTTTTTAAGACGATTATTTCGGTTAATAACTCTTCTATATAGATCGTTGATATCTGATGTCGCTTGACGACCTCCGTCTAGAGCAACCATAGGTCGAAGTGCCGCAGGAATAACAGGGAGTGCTTTAATAAAAGTCCACTCAGGGCGTACACCTGATTTTTTCATCGCATTAATAAATCCCAATCTTCTGATAATTTTTTCTCTTTCTACTGATGTAGCTTTTTCAAGATCTATTGTAAGTTTTTTGTATAAATCATTTATATTTAATCCTTTTAAGATATTGTAAATTGCTTCACCACCGATAGATGCTTCAAAAGCAGAACCGAATTTATATGAGAATTTATGATATTGATTTTCATCCAATACTTTTCCAATATTGATCATATCAATATCTGCTTTTGTAGAAGCCATCAAATCACGAAGTGCATCTTTAGTTTTTTCATCAACAATGTTTTTCATTTTTGATTTAAACTCATCGTCAAGTTCTTTATGTAATCTGGTTTTTTCTTTTTCGTCAATCTTAGTAATAAGATATCCTGCAAAGTAGATAACTTTTTCAACTTCTCCTGCCGGCATGCCCATAATAGTAGCAATACGTGAGGGCATGTTTTTCAAGTACCAAATATGAGACACAGGTACACATAGTTCGATGTGACCCATTCTCTCACGACGAACGATTGATTTTACAATTTCAACTCCACACTTTTCACATACAATTCCTTTATATCTGATTCCTTTATATTTTCCGCAGTAACATTCATAGTCTTTTTCAGGACCGAATATTTTTTCACAGAACAAACCATCTCGTTCAGAGCGAGCTGTTCTGTAGTTAAGAGTTTCTGGTTTTTTAACCTCTCCTCTTGACCATTGTCTGATTTTTTCAGGTGATGCTAATTTGATTGAAACTGAATCAATATCATCAACTGAAGTTTTTGTATTTATTTTTCTGTCTTTAAACATATTTTTATTTATTTGCGTTATTTGTTATTAGAATTTATTATTTTAATTTTCAATACATTTTTATTCTTCAGTTGCTACAGCTTCTTCTACTTCGCTGACACTTTCTTCGTCGTCTGCATCTAATCCGTATTCCTCGTCCATTTGTGCTCTGTTTTCTGTATGATCTCCAACGTGTCCCACGTCAAGTCCCACGTCAAGTTCCTTACCTTGATCATTATCAAATCCAACATCAATACATAGACCGCGTAGGTTTGATAGAAGCACATTAAATGAGGCAGGAGTATTAGGATCAGAAATTCTTTCACCTTTAACAATTGCGTCATATGTTGCAGATCTACCCAAAATATCATCCGATTTGATAGTTAACATTTCGCGTAATGTATACGATGCTCCATAACCAGCAAGTGCCCACACTTCCATTTCTCCAAATCTTTGTCCTCCTCCTTGAGCTTTACCACCAAGAGGTTGTTGAGTGATAAGTGAATATGGTCCTGTTGAACGTGCATGGATCTTATCCTCAACCATGTGGTGGAGTTTAAGCATATACATATATCCAACTGCCACATCTTGTTTGAACATTTCTCCTGTTCGTCCGTCAAATAATTTCATTTTTCCTGATCGATCATATCCAGCAGTTACCAACTCATCTTGTACTTCTTCAGCTGTAGGTCCCATAAAAGCAGGAACAATCGCTTGGTAGCCAAGTTTTGAAGCTGCCAATCCTAAGTGCAGCTCGAGTATTTGACCCAAGTTCATACGTGATGGAACACCTAGCGGTGTAAGAATCATATCTACTGGTGTACCGTCAGCCATGTATGGCATATCTTCAAATGGTAATACTTTTGAAATAACACCTTTGTTTCCATGACGTCCTGCAAGCTTGTCTCCAACGGAGATGTTTCTTAGAAGTGCAACTTCAACATAGATTCTTTTTAGAATTCCAGATTCTAGTTTATCCCCTCTTTCTCTTGAGAAGATTTTAATACCTATAACTCTTCCTCTTTTACCATTTTCGAGTCTCTTAGATGTATCTTTCACATCACGTGCACGATCTCCGAAAATTGATCTAAGCAATCTCTCTTCAGGTGTAAGTTGAGTTTCTGTTTTTGGGGTAATCTTTCCAACCAAAATATCTCCAGGTCGAACTTCTGCACCGATTCGGATAATACCTTCGGCATCAAGATCTTTAAGCTTTCCTTCTGATACGTTTGGAATATCATGTGTAGTAACTTCAGGTCCTATCTTTGTATCACGAACGTTGATCACAAATTCTTCAATGTGAATAGAAGTAAACTTTGATTTCTTAACTAAGTTTTCTGAGATAATAATAGCATCTTCATAGTTTGATCCAGACCAAGTAAGGAATGCAATCAAAATATTTTGTCCAAGTGCTATTTGTCCTTCAACAGATGTTGAAGTATCAGCAAGAACATCACCTCTTTTTACTTTTTGTCCAAGAGAAACTGTTGGTCTTTGATGGAATACTGTAAATTGGTTTGTTTTGTTAAATACTGCAAGTCTGTATGTTGTTTCTCTTTTACCTTTAATAGTGATTGATGCGGCATCAACAGCTGTGATTTCACCATCCTCTGGTGCAATGATAACGCGTCCAGTATCTCTCGCAGCTGTTTCTTCAATACCTGTGGCAACAAAAGGAGCTTCAGGAACTATACACGGTGTAGCTTGTTTCTGCATACCTGATCCCATGAGTGATCTATTGGCATCGTTATGGTTCACAAAAGGAATCATAGATGTTGCAATAGAAAATGGTTGTCCTGACGCAATATCAATCAAATCTACATCTTTTTTATCTACAATGGTCGGATCACCTTTTAGACGAACTTCAACCATCTCGTCTGCAATCTGTCCATCTTTATCATAGTTAATGGCTGCATGAGCGATTTTAAATCCTTCTTCTTGTAATGCATCTAGATACACGATTTCTTTTGTAATTTTTCCTTTAACAACTTTAGCGTATGGAGTTTCGATCATTCCAAAGTTGTTTACACGAGCATAGGCGGCCAAGTGAAGCACCAAACCAATGTTGGCACCTTCTGGTGTATGGATAGGACACACACGACCGTAGTGAGATGAGTGAACATCACGAACTTCAACTCCAGCTCTGTCGGACGAAAGACCTCCTTGACCTAAAGCAGTAAGGATTCGTAAGTGTTCCAATTCTGAAAGAACATTCTCTTGGTTCATAAATTGTGACAATGGGTTTGTAGAGAAATATTCTTTGATTCTCGCTTGTAACGGACGTGGAGAAATCAACTGCATCGGCTGTGACACATCTGACTCAATAGTCGACATTCTATTTTGAACGTTTTTCTTAATCTGTAAAAGCCCTAGTCTTACTTTTTGTTGTAATTGCTCACCAACAAAACGAACTCGACGTGAACCTAAGTGATCAACATCATCAGCCTCTGACTCTGGGATAGATGTCATAATACAAATGTTTGATATAAGTGTTATAAAATCATCAAGATTTAGAGTATTTCTAGCCAACTCTTTTTCTTCCATACTTTTATTAAAGCGTGAGTTAAAACGAAAACGTCCAACTCTGGAGAAGTCATATCGCTCTGATTTAAACATGTTTTCTACAAAATCTTTCGCATTTTGTACTGTTGCAAGCTCTCCATCTCTCATTTTCTTATAAATCTCGACAACAGCTTCTTCCAAAGTTTTAGTATGATCTTTTAAGATAGTGTGTTCAATATGTGCCTTGATAGTTGGATCTTCTCCAAACAATTCTTTGATATCAGAATCACTTCCCGCTCCGAGTGCACGAAGTAGGGTTGTTGCTGGGAATTTTCTCTTCTTGTCAATCTTAACATATATAGAACCATCTGGATCAGTTTCCATTTCTATCCATGATCCTCTTGCAGGAATAATTTTTGCTCCAATATAGTTTTTACCCTTGTGTTCATTAGATGTGAAAAACGCACCAAAACTTCTTGCAAGTTGTGGAACGATACATCGCTCAATACCGTTAATGATAAAAGTACCGTGCTCCGTCATCATCGGCACGTCTGACATAAATATTTCTTGTTCTTTCTCTGTACCAGTAATATGGTTTACCAGTTTAATAGTAGCTTTGATAGTAGCCTCATAGTTAACTTTGTTTTCTTTGGCATAAAATTCATCGTATTTAGGACGATCAAGTCTGATACCTTCAAAACGAAATTCAAATTTTTTCTCTGTATAATCTTTTGTTAGAGAAAATTCACTGAACACCTCATTTAAACCTTTTTCTAGAAACCATTTATAAGAATTAATTTGTCCTTCTACCAAGTTAGGCAGAGGAACTAAAGATTCACGAAAACGTGAAAAATGTTTTTTTGTTAACATTATTGTTGTATTAAATTAGGTAATAATAAAAAAAGCGAAAAAGTCTAGGGGTTACTCAATCGGTTTTACGCTGTGGGTATAGTAGCATATTTTTTGCCTGAGTGCAAGTTGGATTTTGGTTTAAGTTGTGGTTGAGGTTTGTGTGGGTTGAATAGTACGAAAGGTTGACTTTTATAGTAATATATGCTAATATATAGACAGTACCTTAACCAAAAACATGAATATGCAACTAAGAATTCCAGTCCACATGCTTTGCGATCGCAATCCACAAGATTCTCGAATCTCCAAAGAAGAGATGCTTGAAAAACTTGGATGCACCGGCAAAGACCTTTCCCTCGGAGGCGTAGGAGAGCATCCAGAACCGAGCACCAAGTTCTTCATCTACCATGAAAAGACTGACGCTATCGGATGGATGCATCACAAGTTTCGCCTTGTCGAAGTCGACGGCTTCAAGGAGACAATCATCGACGAGGGAAAAGCTGACGGGTTTGCCCACAACTTCTCTCCCGAGCGTCCCTACTCGAAATTTCACCTCGTCGGGAAAAAACTTGGCACATTCAACGCCTATATCCCCTTAGTAAGCGAACTTACAGAGTGGGGTTCCTAAATGCTCGTTTATGAGCAAATCATTGCCAGACCCCTACCCGGTGTCTGGCAATTTTCATTTACAAGCACTTGAATTTATCAAATGTACATTATATAATCATAACCAACAAGACGAATTAGGATCCGAAAGGTGCAAGTGCCTTAGGAGCCTTTTTCATTTAAAAAGGTTGCATTCCTTATCCCTTTTGCTATAATACATACATCAATACGAATTAGGGCCCGAAGCGTGTAAGTGCGTTAGGTACATTTTTCATTTATAGGCTTACATATTAACATATTAACGATTTTATGTCAGGAGCACTCAAATGGGCAGTGTAGAAGTCCCCCAACTGCTTATACAGCGACGAATAAAACCTCCTATTCGGAAATAGTACCTTTTTAAACACTTTCTTTTCAACCAAGTATTTAACCATTTTTATACAATCACCATCTCCTGATACCAATACGATATTATCAAACTCTTTATTATCGACAACATTTTTCATTATCTCAAACACTATATCCGTATCAACATTTCCCTTCTTTGCAGACTTGGCTTTTTTATTATGTTCTTTAAACAAGATCGTAAATCCCGCATTAGTTATCAGCTTATATAATTCATCATTCTTATTATTTACATAGCCAATAAAATATTAGGCATTGTTCACTTGATAATTTTCCTTTAAATATATGTAAAACTTTGCCAAATCAACTTCCCACGCTTGACCGCAGGAACAATCCGCAAGTTCCATATCTCGTATATTCTTTGCCAAAAGTATTGCGCACATATCACACTTAATAGTACCAAAATGTAAGTTTTGGCTATCAATAAATGCTATGTTGTTTTCTTTTGGTTTTTCGAGGTCCATTACTTAATTTTATCATGGGTGTCAAATACCAATTAAAGACATTTATTTTACACCACCCGCAAATTTGATATCATATTCACATAGCAAGTCAGACCCCTGAAGGAGATCTATCTAAATGATAGTTCACACGTTCCTCGGGGGCTTTGCTTTATTTCCCCATCGCGACTTCCACCATCTTCAACAAACCCTCCTTCGTCTCATTTACACATAAAAAACCTGATTTATGACAAAACTTCGCACCTTTTACTCCAGAAACTTTTTCAAGCTCGGTGTCCACTAACCCGCGCCATGATTCTGGAAAATAAAACCGTGCTTCATACAAATCCTCACCTGTTTGTACGTTTTTGGCTGACCAATTATTACGAAGATCGGGATATATTGCCAATAACGGTTCTGGAAATGCATTAAAATTAAAACTATAAAATCGGTCACAGATTATAATCCTTTTGTCTTTTGCTTTATTATAGGCCTTTATAGCTAAAGCTTTTTCACTTTGAAGATGAGCGGCATACTGCGTTATATTGAGTACTATAGACTCAGAAAATTTTACAAGTTCAAAAAAAGTTTTATCAATTTTCTTAATATCATCTATACCTGAGGCAAATTTACACATTTGGAAATAATTATCTATTGTTGCGATATCCACACCTTTAAACACTTGCTTATACGTCGATGTTCCATTATCCATTGCATCAATATGCATCACTAATTTTTTCTCAATTGTCTCAAAAATTTCTCCAATTACTTTTTTATTTTTTTGACCGGAAATCAAAGTAATGAATTCTGGACCAAAATTTTTAAAAACTAAGCCAAAAGCGGCATATGGTATCCCATTGGATCGTACTAACTCTGTATCATTTTGATGGTGATCAAATCGTAATTTTTTAGGGTCATACACAAGTCCAATATCGTACACGATATCAGCTATTTCTATATCTTCTTTCTTTATACTTCTTTTACATTTAACTTTTATAGTTTTATCTTTATGTTGAAAATAAACATTTAATAGTGCTGTAGAAAAAATATCGTCAGCATGAAATTGCCCTGAATGTGTTACAAGATTGATTGTTTTAGTCATTTGATTATTATACCACAAGGGCATTTCTGTTTTAATAAATTAAAACAAGTCGTACCACAAGGGCATTTCTATATTCCTAATTCACTTTGTTCATAAGGAATATATGTCAACCACAAGGGCATTTCTATATTCCTAATTCACTTTGTTCATAAGGAATATATGTCAACTATAAAGTGACTTTTTCATTCCAAATTTTAATAATAGACACAAATAAGCTTAAA
>JACMMR010000033.1 GCA_014378965.1 Candidatus Parcubacteria bacterium
TACCACCTTGGAAAGGTGACGTGCGCGAAAGTGTACCGGGAGTTCGAATCTCCCTCTCTCCGCCAGATTTGAACGTAGTGAACATCTACACGAGGAGAGAAAGTGCGTAGTTGCACTTCCGTGGAGTATTCGAAAAGCTTTGTCATATTTTTGAGAATTCGTAGAATTAGAGAAAATGACAAAGTTGTACTGACCGTGTAACGGTCGAATCTCCCCCTCTCCGCCATAAAAAATAAATCATTTTCTGCTATAATAGCAAGTAATTATGGCAGATTTACAAAAAGCTAATACAAATATTCCTTCTAATGTAAAAACCCTAAGTTGGGTTAGTTTTTTCAACGATGTTGCATCAGAGATGATTTATCCAATCGTTCCTATATTCCTCACAACAGTTCTCAAAACAAGCATCGTCTCGGTTGGTATCATAGAAGGGTTTGCAGAAGGAACCGCAAGTATCCTTAAACTTGTTACTGGAATATACTCAGACAAAATCAAAAGACGTAAACCTTTTGTAATTTTAGGATACAGCTTATCTACTCTTGCTAAGCCAATAATTGGCATAGCAACCGGTCCATTTGGAGTTTTAGTCGGCAGATTGCTTGATAAAACAGGCAAAGGAATACGTACTGCACCTCGTGATGCCTTAATCACTGAAAGTGTTGGTAAGGAAGAAAAAGGCAGAGCATTCGGATACCATAGAGCATTTGATACCATGGGTGCGATAGTTGGTCCACTACTTGCGCTTCTACTCGTGGCTGTGTTTGCAGAAAATCTCAGACCCATTTTCTTTATCGCAATCATTCCCGCTGCCATCGGCGTACTTCTCCTTATATTTGTACTAAAAGAAAAGAAACAAAATGTATTAATTGACGAAAAGAAAATAGTACAAAAATTTTCATTTAAGACTCTACCTATTTCCTTTAAAATATTTCTTGCTACCAGTTTCATTTTCGCTCTCGGCAATAGTTCAGACGCATTTCTGATCCTCCGTTCAAAAGATTTGGGATTCACTACGACTCAAGCAATTTTCGCATATGTACTTTTTAACATCGTCTACGCAGGATTCTCATACAAAGCAGGTAAACTCTCCGATAAGATAGGCTCAAAAAAAATACTCATTGCCGGCTTTATTATTTTCGCATTGGTCTACGGAGCGTTTGGGTTGACACATACAGCCTCTTTACTCTGGATACTCTTCCCGATTTATGGACTGTATATGGCGTTTACTGATGGAGTCGGCAAGGCCTTCATTGCTCGCCTTATTCCTGATGAAATGTCAGGATCGGCGTTTGGGCTGTATCAGGGTATAATTGGTATTGCTACACTCTTTGCTTCTGTTATTGCAGGACTTGTATGGAGTACATATGGTTCGCAATACGTTTTCATATTTGGAGCAGTAACAGCAATAATATCGCTTTTAGTATTAACCTTAATCAAAGAAAACTAATTTGTGTTCACCACACTTCTCATATTACACATACTCTGAGCACTCTACACTGGTTTACTTTTATTCAAGTCTGGGTTTGCCATTTACAAAAACAAAACAGAAAAATAAGAAGCTTTGCAATACGAATAATCATAATGCTTTTCATTATTTAATCATCTCCACAAATTTTGTCAAATTGACGGATATGGTATAATTCATCTATGAACACAAAAGCTTTATTCAAAAATCAATCTCAAAATAATCTAAAAACATTCCTCCTCATGGCGGGTACTTTCGTCTTTGTAGGAGTACTTGGATATCTTATTGCCTTAAAATTCGGCAATATAAATTATCTCTACTTGTTTTTAATAGTTGGAGTTGTGCAAAATATAATTGCCTACTGGTTTTCTGGGTACTTTGCAATCAAAGGATCTGGAGCTGTCAAGGTTGATGTCAATACGGCAGAAGGAAGACAACTCAAAGATACTGTTACTCGCTTATCACAATATGCCTACCTTCCAGTTCCAGAGGTGTATATTATTCCTGATGACAGCATGAATGCTTTTGCCACGGGGCGAAATAAAAACAATGCAAAAGTAGCAGTAACTCGAGGACTTTTGCAAAAACTATCCCAAGATGAACTTGATGGTGTAATTGCGCACGAGCTTGGGCATGTTGGTAATAAAGACATTTTGATTTCATCAGTTGTTGCGGTTATGGCTGGAATCATTACTCATATGATTTATATTTTTGCATCAAGAGATGGGCAAAATAGAACCAATCCCATAGTCGGAATAGCTGTGATGATATTTGCACCTTTTATTGGGCTGATGATTCAAATGGCGGTATCACGAAGTCGGGAATTTCAAGCAGATGCAACTGCTGCACAAATAACAAAAAATCCAAATGGATTGATTAACGCATTACAGAAAATTCACGAAAACAATACTGAACCATTGATACACGCAAAAGAGTCGATGGCGCATATGTATATTGAAAATCCATTTGCTGGCAAAAAAACTTTGACTAAGTTATTTATGAGTCATCCACCGGTTGAAGAAAGGGTGGCAAAGTTGAGAGCATTAAGTTTGTAAAAAAAAAGTGCCAGGACTGAGAAGTCCTGGTCTTTGGTAAAAAATTTTATTGTACCTTGATTTGTTCTGGAACTGGTACCAAAATAAATATATTTGGGTTAATAATTCCGTACAAATCAATGAACGCTCGGTGAGGTTTACACCCGGCATTGTGCTGCTGTTTTTCAATTTTCCGAAAGTGCTCTCGTATCCAATCAACTGTTTCAAGTTTTGGTAAACCATGAGAACGTGCATACCGAATGCTTATACTGACCATTGCCACAGTTAGTAAGGAGCGTGTGACTGTTTTTAGTGTTACCAACTTTGGCTCGATTAACAGCCCTTGTTTATCAATTAGAACATCTGTATCAGTTTGATTAATCTCAATACCTATTGCCAAACAAATGGTCGGAATATGCTTTTTGATTTCAGAACGACGAACTATGTGTGTTGAACCCAACGATATAAGCTGAGAACTAAGACATGCTTTAATAAAGGTAGATTGTAACGCGTGGTTTTCCATGATTTGGGGTGGGGATAAGGTTAGTGCTTGCCTAATTCATTATAAATATTTTCTCACATAAATCAATATATGGTGATAGTTTTATTTTATAAAATTGATTCGACGGAAAGGGTATTTTCTGTATATAAAAGTAAACTAAAACATGATATAATCCCAATATGTCAATCGATCAAATCTTAACTCGCGGAGTTTCCGAAATCATAGATAAGGAAAGTCTTATAAAAAAACTTAATTCAGGAAAGGTTTTACGAATTAAGCTTGGTATAGATCCGACTAGTCCAAACATTCATTTGGGCCGATCTATTCCATTGTTAAAGTTAAAAGATTTTCAAGATTTGGGTCACCAAGTTATCTTACTGGTAGGTGATTTTACTGGTTTGATTGGAGATACTTCTGATAAAGAGAGTGAACGTCCAATGCTTTCAAAAGAAACTATTATTGAAAATTTAAAAACATATATTGAACAAGCTAGTAAAATCTTAGACATGTCAAAAGTGGAAGTTGTATATAACAGTGAGTGGTTATCAAAGTTAAACTATTTTGATATTTGTGAACAAGCAGATCTATTTTCAATCAATCAATTTATCTCACGAGAAAATATCTCAAAAAGATTAGAAGGAGGAAAAAGAGTTTCATTACGTGAATTAATGTATCCTTTGATGCAAGGATATGACTCTGTAGAGTTGAAAGCAGACGTGGAACTAGGTGGAACAGATCAAAAGTTTAATTTACTTGCCGGACGTGATTTACAAAGACATTATAAACAAGAACCACAAGATATATTGATGGGGCCGATTATAGAAGGCTTGGATGGAAGAAAGATGAGTTCAAGTTATGGAAATGGTGTAAATCTTATGGATTCTTTCAATGATATGTTTGGTAAAATTATGTCATTGAACGATGAATTTGTTATAAAATATTTTCAACTTGTAACTCGTGTTGATTTAGAAATAGTAGGCGAATATGAAAAAAACATAAAAGACGGGACAAATCCAAGAGATATAAAAATCTTACTAGGAAAAGAAATTGTAAGAATGTACCATTCACAAGATGATGCCGACAAAGCCGAGCAATATTTCATAAA
>JACMMR010000034.1 GCA_014378965.1 Candidatus Parcubacteria bacterium
CCATTTTTTACATTTTCTATTTTTGTAATTGAATACACTGGGCATAATTTTTTAATGAATTCATTTACCAAATCATGATTAACTGTGAATTTTGTTAGTTCTATATCTTTGTCTGGTATATCAAATCTAATATGTTCATCGATAATAAGTTCTGGAATCAGGAGTGATAACTCTAAAGCCACATATCGAAGACCATGAGCATAGGGTCCACGGTCTGGAGTAATCTTAATATCATAGATAAAATCATCTTCTTTTTCCTCAAGCGATTCTATTTCAAAAGCATGCATGGTAAGAAGCTCTCCGATCTCTTTTGGAGATGGTAAAATCTCGGGGTTTTTATAGTATGTGGTCAACCAGTTATGTGAAATAAGCATAGTATTAGAGTACCAGACAAGGTTTTTATTGTAAATCGTAAGGGGCTTGACTTATTTTTGAAAGGTGCTATTGTATAAAAGTCTTGCAACCTAATAAATTTGAAGATTGTTAAAAACCCATTTCAATCAAACATAGGTTAGTTAGACCCCCCCATCCCGAGAAGACTGCAGCCACAGTTTTCTCGGGATTTTTACTTGCATAATTTTTTCATAGGTGTATAATAATTGAGTAACACTTCCCCAGCAGGAAAAGTTACATACCGGAACAGAAATTATTCAGTTCCACTTGCACATTCTCTTGTATGATATTTAAAATCGTTAGTTTGGCCTGTGCACTCTCTCTCGATTTTAAATCTCTTACAAAACTCCGCCCCTTCTCTCTTGAGTCGGGCGGTTTTTCATTTGCAATTTTTTATCTTAGGTATATAGTATTTAAGTAGCTCCTTGATGTTAACATATTGTCATGACCATGGAACCAAAAGGAGTTTATATTGAGATCATTTGATAATGTTTAATCCCGGGGAGCGGCTACTCCCCGGGATTTTTTATATGCAAAATCTTGCACTACATTGTTTTTAAAACTGAATAAAAAAAGAGCCAGACTTTTTCGTCTAGCATTTTTTTTACGAAGGTTTGTTTAAAACCATCTACTAAATCTCACATCCCCGCTCGACATATCTCTGATATCATCAATTCCGTATTTCAACATTACAACTCTCTCTAAACCAATACCAAATGCAAAGCCTGTATATTTTTTAATATCATCTTTATCCATCTTTTCATTATCTTTAAATCCATGGGCTAACACTTCTGGATGGATCAATCCTCCTCCACACACCTCTAACCATTTATCTTTCCAAAAGATATCAACCTCAAACCCTGGTTTTACGAATGGAAAATAACTTGATCTGAACCGAACCTGAATATCGTCACCAAAGAATTTTTTGAATGCATACCTTAAGGTATTTTTTAAATCAGCCATAGAAACGTTTTCACTAACAAATAATCCTTCAAGCTGATGGAACTCTGCCTCATGGGTCGCGTCAGTCGCTTCATTTCTAAACACCTTTCCAGCAGAAATAATTTTTATAGGAGGCACTTGTTCATTCATGCACTTTATCTGCGAATTAGAAGTATGTGTTCTTGGAAGAATTCTTTCCATCGATCCTGACTTTTCTAGTCTCTCAAAATTTTTAGGTAACCAAAATGTATCTTGTGAATCACGTGCAGGGTGATCTTTGGCAACTCGAAGCGCATCAAAGATTTTCCATTCAGTATCAATCTCTGGACCATTATAAAAATCAAATCCAAGTTCTTTGAAAATATCTATGAATTCGTATATTGTTTGTGAAGTTGGATGTAAACTCATACTTTTATTTTACCTTTTTTTTGTTGTTGTTGCTTTGGTGGTTGTCGATGTTGTAGTTGCTGTAACACCATTTGTTGCTTTCCAAGTTTTTATTTCAGGAATATATGACTCTATCTTTGATACATCCTGGTATCCTGTGTAGGTTTTTTCATTGATCACCAAACTAGGACTTTGTGTTATTTTAAAGATAGATAGTAATGTATCAAGAGCAGGGTTATCTGATTTTTTATCAAGATAATATACTCTAATCTCAGGATAATCAGAAATTATTTTATCAAGAATAATTGATTGTTTTGCACAATCCGCACAATCAGTGTCATAAAAATAAAGAATCGATACAGTATTTTTTTTACATCGATCATGGAATTCTTTTGCAAGTAAGTAGTCTTTTATTTGTAACAACGAATAATATTTTTTTAAAGAAATAACATCATCATTTTCATATCCCAATTGGTTCTCTAATGATTTTATTTTCAATGCAACATTGTTCAAGTCAACATTAAAACCTATATCACTATCTTTATTATCTACAATATGCTCACATGACGTTTTTTGTAGTAACGAGAATCTTGTTTCAACGGAAAGTATGTCTAGATTTATTCTACTTTCAAGGTCTCGAAGTGATTGAACTTTTTTATCACTGAAGACATTTGAGAGCCATATTGAGAAGAAAAATATAGCTAAAGTGATTATGAAGGTGTAGATATATCGTTTTTTATTCATAGTATTAGTATACAGACTTTTTAATTTATCGCCACAGTACTTTCTTTTTAACAATACTGTTATATATAGACTTAAGAACCCATATTGGAGCCAAGAAAGAAAACATGAAGAGAAAATATGGAATATTCCAAAAGTTTTTCTTTGATACATTTGATATTTCTCTACCGAAAAAATACTGCAATATTACACTAATATAGAGAAACATAGCCATAATCACATAAATTTTTGTATTAATAAAAAAAGTATCAAATGTTGGGAACTTTAATTGACCAATACCAACTAAATATATTTTGTATACCGTTTCCATGATTGAAAGAATAACTTTGTAAACTGAGTAAACAAAAACAAACAATAAGATAATATAAGTAAACAAAGTCATAGGTAATGTAAACACTCCAAAGTTCTTGTATTTTCTGTTAAACAACATAGCTTTATAGTCCAACATGTTCATTATAAAACCATATGACCAGCGGAGTCTTTGCTTATATAATTTTTTAATAGTATCAGGACCCTTAGTCCAAACTATGGCGTCATGGGCATGACGAACTTTCAATCCTGCTTTTTGCATACGAATAGTTAATTCGATGTCTTCTAAGTTGTGCGCATTCTTATACCCTCCTACAATATCAAACACTTCTTTTCTAAAAACAGAGAAGGCACCTGGAACAACAAAAACCGCATCTGCTAAGCCGAGCATCTTTTTAGTAAAAGAAAAAATTTCATATTCTATTTCCTGAGCTTTTTGAACAATTGTTTTTGGTTTATCTATGAGCACTGTTCCACCAAGGGCCATAAGTGCTTTATCTTTCATGAAATAGTGAGCAGCCTTTTTCATAGCTTCAGGATTTATTTTTGTATCAGCATCGTAAGAAACAACTAGTTCAGTTTTCAAAAAATTAAGTGCATGATTTAATGCAGAGTGTTTCCCCCCATTTTCCTTTGTTAGAAGTGTTATTTGCACATGACCTGCAAATTGTTGTAAATTTTTCCACGTATCATCCGTCGATCCGTCGTCAACAGCAATTATATGAAATTTATCTTTTGGATAATCTAAATTTAAAACTGAATTCAAAGTGGCTAAAACTGAGTCCTCTTCATTCCAACATGGTATCAAAAAAGTTACAGATGGATATTCATGATCTAATATCTCTTTTTCTTCTTCTTTCTTTGGTTCTATAGCACTTTCAAAAAAAACTAAAAGAAAAAAAACTTGAATATATATAGCTATAAACAAAAGTGAGGTATATACAATGTCGAATGAATTTAACATAGTCTTGCGTTAGAATATATCACAAATTTTGGTTTATAACAATTAAATATTCTGTAAGAACCTGTAGTTTTCTTCTATTATCAAACCAAGAAATCTCAATTTTTAAAACTCGACCATTATCAAATAATTGAAGATTATATCCCTCAAAATTTATATACTGAATTGGAGTTACGGTTTTATTACTATATACATTTTGAATATGTTTTTGATCTAACTTTTGGGTCAAAATCTGTTTGTTATTTTTATCGAAAAAATTCAGATTTTTATTTGTTATGGTTATATGCGATTTGTAGAGATATTGCTGTAGTATAGTAAGGTTTTCATACACTTGGTTTTTAACATAATAGTTCTGATTATTATTTTGTACAATTTTTTGTAAGTAAAAAACTGATGACATTATCATTAAAAATATCATACTAAAGATACTCATATATAAAATAAGCTCTATCAATGTTAGGCCTTTATTTTTCAAATTTATTTGAGCCATAGAATATTTGGTTGATTATTGATAAGTATTGAAAATAAAAAACCATTTTCAAAGCAATTATATGAACTGACTCTGTCTGGTAAATCTATTTTTTTTAATGGATGCAATTGCTTATCATACATTTGGAATTCGTCATGCTCTGCTGATGAAAGAATAAGTATATTTTGATCAACACTCTGAATAAAATCTATACTTCCATATGCTTTATATTTATTTATATAATTAAGAACAAGATTTTTGATTTCTAGGAAAAATAATTCAAAACTTGCCACCGTTCTACCGAGATATACGTATGGTTCTAAATAATATACGCTTTTTCCGTTTCCTAGAGAAAGTGGTGCATCGTAGACAAAGGTAAGATTAAAACTTGTATCAAAGACAAAGAGTTCAGTATCAGAAGCATTGGCTATAAATATATTTCCTTGATTTTCATAAATGTCTGAAACCTGTCCACCAAACTCTATGGTCTTTAGCGGTAATTTTGGAATATTGTTTTGATCGAGCGGTAAAACAAATAATTCTCCTCCACTATTATTTTTTTCTGTACCTATAAGTAAATTTGTATTAAATAGATAAACTTTTTTGGGTACAGCTCCAGAAGAATGCAAACTATCAATCTTTATATCTCCAACTTGAGAGAAAGATGTATTGTTTAGATTTATTTTTAAAATTTTGACATGACTATTTATACTCGTATTTAATAGGTACATAAAATTATCATGTAAAAGAGAATCGTTTATTCCAGGACCAATATCCATCGATTGCAGCAAGGTCAAATTAATTTGATTTGCTGATACTTTAAAATCGAACAAAAAAATATCTTTTTCTGTAGTGGAAGCTGAATTGGTGGTAATCAGTAATTTATTTTTGTTAAAAATTTGTAAACTCGTTATTGGTGTGGAGGTTGAAATATATGCACTCATATTTAATGTTTGGATAATAGACATATTTGATAGTTGATTTTCGTCAAGATGACAATATTTATTTGAATAATTATAATCAGTGAGCATAAATGGTTTACTATTTACTAATTTATTTTTAAGCATAATTGTTGAAATAAAATAAAACATAAATGAAAACATGATAGCCAATATCGCTAATGAGATAATTATTTCTATTAAACTAAATCCTTTAGAAGTGGGCATATTATTGTAATGATTGCGTTAATTGATACATAGGTAAAATTATTGAGATGCAGATAACGAGCACAATAATTCCAACAAAAATTATCAACATCGGTTCAACCATTCTCTGAAATCGCTCAAAGGCATTAAATAAATTTTCTTTAATATTTGTATGACAAATTCCAAAGACCTCAGTAAAAGTACCGGTTTTTTCACCTGACTCAATGATTGATTCCCAATCTTTAATTTTTTTATATACTGGTTTATCTAATAATCTTAACGATTGAGCACAAGTGTTTCCCTTATGGACTGAGGTTTGTACTTTTTCAAATTGCACTTTTAGGTCTGGATCGTTTACAGATTCTGAAGCAAATAATAACGCATCAGAAATTGTGATACCAGAATCCATAGACATATGTACTACTTTAAGCCATTTTTCTATATGCCAATAAAAGTAAATCTCCTTTACATATAAAAGTTTTGATAAGGTAATTCTTCTTAATTGAGATATGTAATGTAAAACAAAACGGGTATTCTTAAAATAAATAAATGCAAAAGATAATACAAAAACTGAAATCAAATCTATATACCAATATTGGATTAGATGTTCACTCAAAAAAATTATAACTTTTGTAGTTATGGGTAAGTTTTTTAAATCTTTAAACAATGGTGCAATTTTTGGAATAATTACAAGTAAAATTAATAAGAGTAACGCAAAGGTCATACAGAGTACAAGTATTGGATATATAAATGCATTAATTAATTTTTCTTTTTGCACCTGTTGATCTTTGAGGAGATTGCTAAGTGATAAAAATATATTATCTATATTTCCTGTTTGCTCCGCAACTCGGATAAATGATATTTCAGTTTTTGAGAAGCAGGTATTGAAATCTATATCTGATAAAATATCGGATAATTTTAAACCACTATCCACCTCTTGATGGATTTGCATTGTCTCCTGACAATCACTAGCGATCTTTGTAGCACTAGATAAGGATTGACCTGACTTTAGGTAATAGTAATTCTTCTTATACCATAGTGATCTATATTGTAAATTTTTAATTTTAATCATGAGAGTAAGTCTATTGATATTCTGTTAATCTCCTCCTCTGTTGTGACATGCCGACTATACATATCCAAACATGCATCACGCAAAAGTGTGTGACCTTGGGTTGTTAAATATTGTTCAATCTCGTAAGGAGTTTTTTTCTTATGAATCATATCTCGCATTTCACTATCGATTGGAACTATTTCAAATACCCCCTTTCGTTGACCGTACAATCCAATATCATAATCAAAAACCCTGATCAATCTTTGACTTAAAATAAGTGAAATAGATGAAGATAGCAAATATGGTTCAATACCCATATCAATAAGTCGAGGAATAATAGAGGCAGCACTTGGTGCATGAACAGTAGTCAATACAAGGTGTCCAGTTAAAGAAGTTTGTATGGCAGCTAGGGCTGTTTCTTTGTCACGTATCTCACCTATCATGATAATGTCAGGATCTTGCCTTAATATCCCCCTTAAAGCCTCTTTAAAGCCAAAATCTTTATCATTATTAACTTGGATTTGTCGAATACCCTTTATGGCTGATTCAACAGGATCTTCGATAGTTACAATATTTTTATTATGATTACTTTGATTTAAGTATTTTAGACTTGTATACAAAGTACTAGTCTTGCCAGACCCTGTCGGACCTGCGACAATAATAAGTCCGGAGTTTTTCTTTAATGATTCTTTATATACTTTGATTTGTTTATCACTCATACCGAGCTCAGAGAAACTTTTATACTGATCATTTTCAGGACGCAACAATCGCAGTACACAATTTTCACCGTAAAAAGTTGGTGCGATTGATACACGAATATCAACCCGTTCATTTGTAACATCAGAGATAAAGTAAAACCTCCCATCTTGGGCTTTATCATGAATATCAGATCGTAAGTTTGCTAAGACTTTTATCTTGCCAATACAAAGATCTAATAAATCAGAATCAAAATATCCACTATCATGAAGATTACCGCTGATACGCATTTTGATATAGACTTGGTTTACTTGCGGGTCAATATGAATGTCAGATGCATTCAAACTAATAGCCTTCTCGATCAGAGAAGATATGTATATATGTATGTCGTTTTGATATATGTTTTTTTCCACATACTAATTAAAACATTTTGAGGATTAAGTATATTTGAAGAAAAGATAAAGTTTTGTGGGAGAAGGGATAAAGAAAAACAGAAGAAAATAGTAAACTATATCTGACTCAAATAAGCCAATTTGACAGGTTCAAGATATTTGATATCATAAAGGTGTAACTTGTCGACAGAAACGGCCGCTGCGGACCTCATAATGAGGTACTTATGGATGAGTGTCGCCATCCCAAGTTATATATAAAAATATCACCTTACGGTGGTATTTTTGTTTTTATATTTGACAGATTTGACAGACCTATTTCATTTGCTATAATATAAGTACAAATGGGTTATCCCGGACGCTCAAGCTTAACCATAGCTTGGGCCTAATTTTTTATAATATTTATTGTTTTTTCTTTAATTCTCTTAAAATCCTCTCTTGAGATGTATCCAATAAATTCATCCAATCTTTTTGTATCTAGTACTCTCAACTGAGATATTATTGCCGACTGTTCAACATCTTTAAGTAATACTTTTACATAGTATTTATTATCTTTAATTTTTGTACTCATGGGTATACCCCAAAACATATTATTGTTAAATTTTTTAAATACCAATACCGGACGGCGAAAATCTTCCCCTTTGCCATTTTGTTCAAAACCTATATTTTCACCCAATGAGCACCAATACACCTCATGTTCATTAATGGGTGTTTTTTTATATGTCTTATCTATGATTATTTTATTAAAAATCCATGATATAAATCTTTTTGTCATACGACAGATAATATCAAAGCATGTATAAAATATATCTGAAGAAGTTCTAAAGTTTTGTTAGAGAAAAGATAAAGTTTACCTTATCAAATCCGACAAGTCTTTTTCTTGTGCAACCTCATAATCTACACCCAGTTCAGCAAAATGTTTTCGAGCACATTTAATTTTTTGCCATTCTTCCCACGAAGTATCTCGTTCAATGTCATCATATTCGAATTTTGTTTCTCGGACAAAGAAGAATTTTTCTCCTTTATTGTAATCATCACTTTTCCATACAATAGCCCAGTCCGGATTATATTTCCCTATCGGAGTATCAATATAAAACTCACGAGGTAATTTTGTATACACCTTTACCTTAGAATTATTTTCCAAACCCTCTGCAAATTGACTTTCGCCCTTACTATCGAATACCACATGGTCAAATACGCATTTTTCTGTTGCAATCGATCTACTTGACAAAGCTGAAAATTCAGTAAATAAATCCATTTCATACACCTCACCTGTTTTTGTGTATTTCAATCCGTTATTTACTAATAGATTATGCAATTGAGTCTTTATAATTAAAATTACACTTCGTATGTATTCTTCAGGATTTTGAAACACTAGATCCAGATTATCAACTTTTGAAAGAATATCTAAAATAGTCTTTCTTGTTAAATCTGTCTCTCGAGCTATTCGATCAACTATATTTGGTATATGGATTTCTTTATTTTCCCTATAGCCCGCGGAATCTTTATCTCTTGTACTATTTAGAGTTTCGTTTTTATCAAAATATATTTCTCCTTTTTCCACAGTTACTGTAATAGCTTTTATATCAAGTTCGTTTATCTTATCCACTGACTTTTTTGTCAACTCATCTGTCAATACATCTAGTGTATATGTTGTTTTCTGGCCAATACGTTTCCATAGTTCTTGAAAATCTTCAGAGTGTAAATATTTTGTAGTTTTTACAGTAAGTGGTATTTCTCTTTTATTCTCCAGCCCCACCAAACCTTTATACCCAGCCTCGACAAATTCTTGTTGTAAACCTCCAGCATACTCTTCGTATGATGAGTTTGCGATCACGGTTAGTTTCGCAATATTTTGATCGTATACACGATTTCCATCTATATCCACAGGTAGACGAAGACCTCGTCCAATCTCTTGTCGCTTTTTCATGATTGAGTTTGTTTCCCGAAGTGTACAGATCTGGAAGATGTTTGGATTATCCCAGCCTTCCTTAAGGGCAGAGTGTGAAAAGATGAAAGACACCGGTTCTAAAAATGAAAGCAATTGTTCTTTATTTTTCATAATCAAATCATAGGCTTCCTTATCTTCCTTTGAAGAGCCTGAGGTACTATCTTTGTATTCGATAACCCCTTTAGTTTTCTTGGAGGCAAAATACCCCTTATGAACCGTACTTACATCAACATCTTTGAATAGATCATAATTTTTCTTGAGTTTGTTAAATTCTTCAATAAATATATTTCTAATCAAACTGTTGTCATGGATATAATTATCAACTTTATCGATGAAGAATAGTGAAAGGACTTTTATTCTGTTACCTATCTCTGATTGTTTATCAAAATGTGATTTGATTGTTTCTCTAATCTGAGTACGGAAGATGAGTTCTTTATTTTCTGGTACTTGGTTTACGATATAAAAATTACCGTCAGATAACTCTACTCGATTATGATTAGCATCGATGTCTTGAACAATGAGTCCTTTGTACTTTTCATTGTTTTTAGATTTTCTATAGACATCATCTCCTGCCGATAGGGTTACTTCTTTATAAGCATACTGACCGCTCGCATCTTTTACTTCGATACTTACTATAGCTTTAGGGTTTTTACCTTTTTCAGTTTTTATATTTTTTACATTGAAAATGAAATCTCCTGTTTCATTTTCTTTTACACCATAGACAGATATCTTTTTTACTAAACCTTTCCTATAGGCATCAACAGGGGTAAGTTTGTATACGAGGTTGTAGATGTCTTTGTGGGTGGCACTGTAGCGTAATCTACATAATGAATTAAGATCTTTGATCGCTTCCTTAGCAAGATCCGATTCCATATTTTGTGGTTCGTCCATGATAACGATTGGTCTTGTAGCAGCGATGAGATCGATAGGCTTTTCACCATGAAAACGATCTGGGGTTTGACGCATAACTAGTCTTTCACTTCCTGCAAATGATTGGACCGTCATAATCATGATTTGAATATCGTTTGATTGGGCGAAGTCTCTGATTTTATTTAACTTTTTTGAGTCGTAGGCAAAATAGTCGAAGCCTGTGTTGTAGAGGGTTCGAAAATGATCTTTCGTTTGTTCGAGAGTTTTTAGGACACCTTCGCGGATGGCGACTGATGGGACGAGGATGATGAATTTTTTGAGGTTGTATTTTTGGTTGAGTTCAAGGATGGTCCGGAGGTAGACGTAGGTTTTTCCGGTCCCGGTTTCCATTTCGACGGAGAAGTCTGGAGTTACATAGAATCCTTCAAAGCCAGGTTCTTTCCATTCATCGATGTTTATATTATTTTGAATTTGGATTGATTTAAGGTTGTTTTTTATTTTAATGTAATCAAGTTCAAGTTCGTTGGGAATGATTTGATGCGCGTTTTTGAGGTGGAATATTTCTTCGTTTTGAATGATGTTTTTTCCAGTGTCAAAAAGATTAACGATAGAGTTTATCGCGTCGAGTTGATAGTCTAGATTTTTGGTGAAGATGAATTTCATTTTATTTTATATTTTATTAGAAATTTTATTAGGATTTTCTTCCCATAAGTATCTTATATCTATTTCTTTCTTTCTGATTTCCTCACCTCTTTCTATACTCATATACAATATTTCTATTTCATTTTTTAATGTATAAACATTATCAAACCATGTGGTAGAATTATTTACCTTTGCATTTAGAATATTGAAAAATCCTTCAAGATTAACAAAAAAATTATCCAGATCAACAAGGCTCGGAACCTCAAGATCTTTCGGGTCAACAGTCATGCTCTTATGTGCAAATAATTTATTCCTGACATCTTTCAATTTTTTGATAACCTCAAAATTTTCTGTTTTAAATTTATCATAAATTTCTTTATCCACCTTATCCAAAGACATATTATCAGTTCTCGTGTCATCGAAATTATGGTGAATTAAAGTAACAAAAGAAATCAATGACGCCCGTTCAGTTGTCATAAAAAAACCAGGGTAGCTCTGCTGAATTTCAAGATATCGCTTTACCATACTTTCACCAACGATAGTTATAGATTTTGCATATGCTATCATTTTCCATTGGGTATAGTAGCTTTTTGCTTCAAATATATTTCCAACAAAGTATTCAATTATCTTTTTTTCTTTTTCCATATATTTTTATGAGTTTTCTAACTCTATTAATTTAACAATGTGTTCCCAAGAAATAATATTAAATATATTTTTTGTTTGTTCAGGATGACTTGCAACAACACCAATGACATTACCTTTATTATTAACAACAGGGGAACCACTAAAACCACCTTCAACAAAACCCGATATTTTAATCTCTTTCCTGATCTTATTTATAGAGGAGGATGTGTGTGCAATAACACCTCTAGCAAATATAGGAGTATGGGTTTCATTCAATAACTGATTACCAAGAGGGTAACCTGCAAAACAAACATCTTCACCTACCACTTCTTTTTCATCATTTAAATTTAAACAGCTTTCTTTTCTAGTAGCATGAAAATCTTTATTCGAAATCTGTAGAACAGCTAAATCATGTTCTAAATCCAATATTGAAATAGTTGCCTTTAAATATTGATCATTATTTCCACCAACTACAAGCATACCTTTTAATTCAAAAGGGCCAGATAACAATGATTGTACAACATGAGCACATGTTACAAACACACTGTTACCAACCCAAAAACCAGTTCCTAAAACATTTAGTTGTGGTGGTAAAAAACTTTGAGTTGGGATATCAAACATCGGCTTAAGTGTACCAACACTTCTTACACTTGATAATAATTTTGTTGTATCTAAAGTATTATTTTCCATATATTTTATTTTTATATAACTTTTAAATTAATAATCTTCCCCACATTCACCTTCTCTGTATCACTCATTGCACTATCCAAACACACAAACACATCATCCTGCGATAGTTTTAGTTCCAATACTTTTTCTTTTGTTACCTTATCTGAAAAAGTGACAAATAACCTTCTTTCGTCATCATGTAACATATAAGCCTTGAGATTACCTTTATCTTGTTTCAAGTCAGCACTCAAATTAAAACCTTCTTTCAAAGCTATTTCATACACAACATTCTCTGAAATAAAATCATCAACTAAAGGACTTTCAATAAACAAATTAGATTGCTTAATTAACTCTTCTGTATTTTCATCTGAGATTTCATTCCATTTTCTATAATTAGAATTAGCAAGTCTGTATGATTTAAAACCAATATCGCATTTACCAATCTTATCTCCAGCACGACGAATACGCTCACGAGATATTTCGGAGATTGTTTTATATCCAGCTTTATATGCATCACCGTCTTCTGGTGTGGTTTCAGGCAATTGAACAGAGATATATTTTCTATTTCCACCATCTTCAGAATTTAATTCCATAACAGCGTGAGCTGTTGTACCTGAACCAGCAAAAAAGTCTAAAATAATATCATTTTCTTTTGTAGATAAATCTACACATTTCTTTATTAAACCAACAGGTTTTGGATAATCAAAAAACTGTCTGTCGTCAAATATTTCTTTAAGTTTTTTCGTTGCATCTTGACTATGTCCCACTTCAACATACTTCCACAAAGTCATTGGCGTTATACCTTTCTTTACATCATTTAAAAATCGTTTCTGCCTTGGAACACCGTCACCATTTTCTCCAAACCAGACAGAATTCATTTTTTTAAGTTCTTCAAATCTGTCTTTAGAAACTCTCCAACTTCTACCATTAGGAGGAACGACAACCCTTCCAGACGGTGTGACAATCTCGTATGTATTAGTTTGAATTGCAGGCCCAACAGAAAAATCTCCACTCGTCCAAACACCTCTTGGATCTTGATCAGGATTACTATACCTATCATTTGCCTCATCTGTTCTAGATAAAGTTATAGATTCTATATTATCCAAAGATTTTGCGTAACAAATTATATAATCATGACTCTCAGAAAAATATTTTTTTAGATTTACAGGAGAAAAAGATCTTTCCCATACAACCTGAGCCAGAAAATTCTCCTCCCCAAAAATCTCATCCATCACCATCCTCAAATTCGCCACCTCATTATCATCAATGCTCACAAAAATAACACCATCCTCCTTCAACAAATTCCTCGCCAAAAACAGCCTCGGATACATCATTGTCAACCAATCACTGTGATACCTTCCATTCTTCTCAGTATTTGCTGTCATCTTTATTCCACCTTTTGTTTGCCCTGTCTGCTCATAGTAATCAGAAACACCCTGTGTAAAATTATCCTTATACACAAAATCTTTCCCAGTGTTATACGGCGGGTCAATATAAATCATCTTTACCTTCTCTCGATAATGTTTTTGCAATAATTTTAACACCTCAAGATTATCACCTTCTATAAAGATGTTTTCAGTCTCATCCCAATTCTTACTTTTATCCTTTTCAGGAATCAATGTTCCCGTTGCAGGAGTTCGTATAGCCTTAAATGCATTGCTTTTACCGGACCAATTCAATCCGTATTTTTCACCCTCTGCCAAAACGCCGTCCTTCTTCAAGAAAGCTTGCATTGCATCAAAATCAATCTCCCCATCTTTCACAAACTGAGGAAAAACTTTTTTTAATTTTTGTAAATTTTCATTCTCTATATTTTCTGAGGATTTTTCAACAACAGAAAAAAGTTCTTCTTTTTCTTGATCTTTTGACATAGGCGACATCTATGTTCATCGAGCTCCACTTATATTAATTATTAAACGACAAAAAGGGATACCCAATGGTCGCCACAATCATACAAGCGCAATGCCTGCAATCATGTGCATTGAGGTACCCCTCTACATGCATGATTACTGGCATCCACTTTAAATGGTTTGCTTCTTATATGATTATGGCGACAAAACCATTATAGCATAGTAGTGAAATAAATAGAAAATCAAAAGCACCCTCTCGGATGCCTTTGACCGTGCTGTTGGGCGGTGCAGGTACACTACACTTAATCTACATTAGACGTTGCCACCAGTCTTACCATACATACATTTTACACCTGGTACATAACCATGTCAATCAAGGAAGATATTCAATTTTTTTAGTTATCTTATCCTCAAAATAAAGATATAAACCGTCTCTATTGTGGTTATATTTGGTATAAATAGCATTTGCACACATGTCGACTCCTTGTAAATTATTATTTTTTCTTGAGTCATCGTACTTAATGTATATATTTTTAACATATGACTTTTTTTTATGCATTCAATTATAAGATATTCTTCTAGTGATTTTTCAGATGTTATCCTTATATTTCTATTATCAACGGTAATATATAAGTTTATTACATAGGAATCTTTTATATATTCTTCAAGTAGTAAAAAAATCATATAGTTAAACAAAGAATTATTATTTTTGAATAGATTTTGATCAATATTGTTTTTATCAAGAACCACGTATGCAATTTTAAATGGTATATCACGTACATGCACAAAAAAATCAACCTTTTCCTGAAAAGACATCTGGCTCGCATGTAATTCCGTTGTTTTGATATTGGAATACTTATACTTAATAAAATGATTGATCGAATTTGAAAGTGATATACCTTGAAAATCATCGGTTATAAGAGCACAAAGCACAAAATACCTCTCATTTTTTTGAGACCAGAGAGTCCCCGACTCGTCTATGTAGATGTATAATTCTGTGCTTTTATTCACCTACCTATTACACCAAAAACTTCATAAACTAAACTTGAAGAAAAGATAAAGTTTTACTGAAGAAATTATAAACTCCGCACTCTCCTCCCCTTCAACCACTTCACCCCAAACGGCAGCAAACTCACCAACACAATCAGTATCGAAATCAAACCAATATTATGCTCAAGTTGTGGAAATGTATTTCCAAATAAATACCCCAAAGTTGGTATTAAAATTCCCCACACAATACCTCCC
>JACMMR010000035.1 GCA_014378965.1 Candidatus Parcubacteria bacterium
CCTGCGATAGTTGGAGCTCCTAAAGTTAAAGTTGTTCCATCATCTTTCAATAGAACCATATCAAACGATACAGAATCACCTACTTTATACTCTTCTCTTGAATCTTGTAGTAGTTTTTCGATCTTAACAGTATCTCCTACTTGTACACGATATTGTTTACCACCTGTTTTAATAACAGCTTGTGGCCCTGTGTTTTTCTCCTTTATTTCTTTAATTGTTGGCATAGTTCCTAAATAGTAACCTATTCTTGGTCGAAAAGCAAGATAAAAACCCGGGGTCCGGTTAAGGACCCACAGGTGGTGAAATAAAGCTATTTGAGCCTCATTGGTGGCTATGGAGTGACCAGTAGATTATAGAATCGCTTGTGTGTAAGTCCATATGGGAATTTTCCCCGTCTCCATGACAAAAGGATAATCAACATATAAAAATGGCGGATATGGCCAGGTAAAACAGGATTATTCTCGTCCACACCTTGAACACCAAAGACCTTTAAAAATTCCGGATTTGGGAGTGGTTTAAGTATCTGCTCTCTCCAAGCTTGTAATTGGCCAATGTACTGATCAACCTTGTTTGAAATATCACCTGAAAACTGAGCCAGCACCGATTCGCATGAATGAACATCTTCAGAATGTTCAGGGTAAAAATTAATACTCAACCTTCTTGCTTCCAACATTTCCTCATCGATTGTGTAGTAATGAGAGAAGGCAGTTTTTTTTATATTTACACCATCTCGATCGATATCATCATCTTCTCCTGTAAGCTCGTAGCCAATATAGAAAATACTGGTAAGCAATTCACCACCATCTCGATTAACTGTCTTATACCACGTTTGATCGGAAAGTTTTTCAAAGATAAAAACGAAATCATAACCAGCTATATATTTCTTTTCAGGATAATCACTTGGTCTGGGTATGATGAATTTTAATGAAGAATCTCCATATGCACAGGCAATAAGTCCATCAACCCGCAGAAAACCATAATCAAAAAGCTGTTTTTGGTATTTATTTAATTCCTTCATAATGTTCAATTGTTATTTAACAACCAAACTATATCACTCTCCATGTAAAAATCAATTACACTCTATTTTATACCAAGGGATTTTTCTTACTCAACAAAAACACAGACAACATCGGCACAACCATACAAGTCAAATACCCTAGATTTCCTTGAAAGAAAACCTCAAATGGCTTGTCTAGATTAAATACATCTTTATCAGGCAAAACATGGAAACAAATACCTATAGTTAAAATAACAATACCAATAGATAACAATACCGACTCCCCTATACCTTTGATATTTTGGTGAGATTTATAATTATCAACAATACGCACCAAGGCAATATATACTGGAATTAAGATCAACAGAAATACGATGAGATTATTTATAAAAATATTTTGACCAAAAAGTGTGTTGATTTTATTTGCACCAACATATTCAACAATAGACTTGTAAATAATCATTGTTGGATAGGCCATGACGATTATTTTAAATAAGTGACCTTTACCTTTGAGAAATGAAAGAAGAATTAATACGAGGAGTACGATGTATAGTGTTAAATATTGCATGGATACATTGTAACTAATAACCGAGTTCATGTAAATCCTTCACAATCTTCTTCACCTCACTTCCTACCTTCTTTGGCATATCAACTCGTAACGTGATGTGCATATCATCCCTTCTTTTAGTATCTACAAAACCACCTTTCTCTTTCGCCCGTAAAATATCACCAGTATTTGATCCATAAGGTACTGTCAATGTAAAATTATTATCATACGAGTTAACTTTTACATCCCCACCTCCAATCGCTACTGATAATGGGATGTGCAAAGTCATATATACTTTCGTTCTGTCTTTACGAAAAATTGGATCAGCTTTTACACTTACCTGAACATAGAGATTACCATCAACTCCTCCAGCAATTGATTCACCTCGTCCAACAACTCTTAGTTGTTCACCACTTTCAATACCTGATGGAATATGGATTGTTATATTTTCTTTTTCTTTCACCACTCCGGCACCATGACATGTTTTACATCTATTTGTTGGAATTTTTCCAGTGCCTTCACAATATTCACATACATATTGCTGTTGAATATTTCCTAAGATAGTTCTTTGTATTTTTGTAATATGTCCTGTACCTTCACAATGAGAACATTTTTTTAAATCTGTTCCTTTTGTACCATTACAAGTCGAACATGTTTTTTGTCTATTATATTCAATAGATTTATCTACACCAAGAACTGATTCTTTAAAAGAAAGCTGAATATTGATCATAATATCTTCACCTTTTTTTTGTCGAGATTGACCTCTTCCTCTATTTCCTGCTCCAAAAAACGAGCCAAACATGTCTCCTAAATCAAATTCAAAACCATTACCCCCTTGATTAAAACCAGAGAAGTCAAAGCCATCAAACCCTCCCCCTTGTCCACCACCCCCAGTTGATGAACCAGCTGAACCAAACGTATCGTATTGTTGTCGTTTTTTAGTATCAGATAAAGTAGAATAGGCTTCGTTTATTTCCTTAAACTTTTCATCTTTACCCCCATTTTTGTCTGGATGGTGTTCAAGTGCTAATTTCCGGAAGGCTTTTTTAATCTCCTCTGGTGAAGCATTTTTTTCAACACCTAATGTTTTATAGTAATCTTTACTCATATTTTTTATATAGTATCATATTTGTCAATTCAATAATATTTTATAATTGATTTATTTCAAATTATTTTTTTGGCATATATGCCAATGGATCAAGATATGCACTTACAGCAGATACAGGCATAGTTAAGTTAATTCCAGGGCAAGATGCTGATGGACGAGAAATTGCATTTACAGCGTCAGCAGGGTACATACTTACGTGAAGATGAGGTCCTGTTGAATAACCAGTGTTTCCAGAAAATCCAACCACGTCCCCTGCCTTAACGGCAGCACCAACTGTCATATTTTGTTGTGATAAATGCCCGTAAGTCGAAGCAAGACCATTGCCATATTTTATCAATATCCATTTACCAAATGATACACCTCTACATTGTTGATCTGTATCTCCTTGTGCAGCTATGACACCATTCCCCATTGCTAATACTGGTGTACCGATCTTTGCAGCAAAATCTACACCATTGTGAGTCCCTGATGCATACAGCCGTTTATTTACCCCTGCACCTGATCCAAAAAATTGTGTGATCCGAATTGATTCGACAGGCCATCCGAGGGCGGAAGATCCAGATTTTGGAATTGAACTTGGATCTAAAACATATTTTAATTGTTTTTCATAATCAAACATTTCTTTTTCGAAGGCTTCTTTTTGCTTTTTTCTATCAGCTAAAATTTTCTTAAAATTACTTTCTTGATTTTTTGTTAGTATTAATTCTTTAGCTTGAACATCTTTTACAATACTTAAGGAGCTTTGTTTTATTTTTAATTTTTGTTTTTCTTTTTCTAAATCTTCTTTCTTAATCTGCTCTTCAGATTTATTAATCTCAAGTCCTTTTTTTACTTCAAAAATTTCATTGATACTATTTTGAATATTTTCCTGTATATGTTTTAAAATCTCAATCTCCTTCATAGAAGCTAAAATGTCTTTATCGGCAAGAAAATTTTCAATAATACTTACTCCATCAAGTTTATATTGATTGACAATACTTTCTTGAATACCTCCACGAAGACGTGCTATTTTTTCCTCATTACCAACGATAGCATTAGATAATTTAGTAATTTCAAAACTTGTTTTATCGATAGAACTTTGACTTTTTTTTACATCTAAACTGATTGACTTTACTTGACTATCAAGTGTTTTAATATAGTTGTTTAACGTTTGTGCCTCTTTTGAAGACTTGTCAGCCAGATCAGCGTAGACTTTTATCTCTCCATCAAGTTTTTTAATAAGTTCTGTACGTTCATTTATCTTTTGCTGTAATTGATCAGCAGAATCTTCAGCAAATATAAAATTAGTTGAAAATCCATTAAACAATATACATACCAATAATAAAATACCTATTTTCGACTTTCGTTTCATATAGGGTCTATTGTATCATTATTTATTATTTTCGTCTTATCAG
>JACMMR010000036.1 GCA_014378965.1 Candidatus Parcubacteria bacterium
AAAGTTTACAACCAAATCATACTCAATTTCTCACAAGAGTACTACATATAAAAGTTATAGAAGATAAGTCTACTTCTTCGCCCTCTGACTCAATGCACTACCAGCTACTTTCTTTACAGGTTTCGGGGCAGGGGATTTTAATATTTTAGATGCTACCTTAGCTACAGCTTTTGATGTTCTTCGTGACATATGTTTGTTTTTAAGTTAATTATTAATTAAAGGGATTTAAGCCCCTTTATCTTAATTATACCACCCATGTCAAACTCCCACACATCCCATATTCGCAATCCTGACACTCCCATGCTACAATACCCCCATGCATCCAACAAACCACGGCACATACATAAAAACCCAGCGTGAAGCTAAAGGCTATTCTCAACAACAGGTGGCTGGTTTTTTATCTATTTCCCGTACAAGTTATATAAACATAGAACAGGACAAGAGAGAGATAACACTCAGTGAGGCGAATATTCTCGCCAATATGTTCGGTGTAACCTTAGATGACATATCTAGAGAACAATCACCTAACATTGAAAAATATAAAAGCATAATCACTTCTTTTCTAAAGTTAGAACTTGCTGGAAAAAAGGATGGTAAGATTCCTAAAACAAAGCTTGCTAAACTAGTGTATTTGGCAGACTTTGCTTGGTTCTATGAAAACTCTGTGAGTATGAGCGGTATGCAGTATAAGAGATTAGAATACGGTCCTGTGCCTGACATCTATTTTAGAGTACTTGATGAAATGTTCGAGCACGGTGAAATAAACATAGAAACAAAAAAAGATGCAATACTTGTGTCTCTCAATCGTGGTGCTGAACATGAGCCGGTTCAAAATCTTAATAAAGATGAAGTTATTCTGATAAAAAAGATATATAAAAAATGGGAAGATAAAAGAACAAAAGAAATTGTTGACTTTACACACTCACAAATGCCGTGGAGGATTTGTCGTGATGGTGAAATCATGCCATATGAACTTATAACTCAAGAGGATCCGGATCATGTCTATTAGGTATACTTCAAAAAAATAATTTAACCTCACCCTACTCCTTCAAAAAAACGATCCCCAAAACAACACCTATCTCCTCATCTGTGAAATCAAGCAGCTTTAAATACCTAATAGTTTTTTCTTCTGTGTAACCATAAAATCTTGACCATAAAAAAGAAGTATCTCTATTTGCAATACCTTCTCTCAAGTCAGCTTTATTCTTGTTTGAATACCGTATCAAGTGCATGCCGACATGTATCTGCTCCTGACTTGATTCTTCAGATGGTATTACCCATTTAGCAAAGCCATGAGAAACATATGATTGCATATCTTCATCTTCCAATGGATTATTATCGTCATTCATGCCGCTTATATCATTTTTCTTATATGGAAATATGTCTTTGATAAATTCTATCTCTAGGCATCTGTTTTGTTTTTCTGCTGGGTTTGGATAATAAAAATCCTCAAGTTCCGGAATATATTCATTTTTCTTAATCATATATAGTACGCAGCTTGCCTCAAAATGGGTAAGTTTATATGTGTCCTGCAGCCATTTTGAAGTTACTTCAATATCACCATTTAATACTTTTATTTCTTCATATATGTTTTTTAATGATTCTGGTATTTGTAACATGATTTAAATATATAGTATTTCACTGCTAAAATATAGGTACAACTGTAGTTAGATTTTAAATAACCACAACACACCCCCTCAAAAAAATCTATGATACAATATTTCCCATATGAAACCCGACATCATACATTCACTCACAAAAAACTTTGAATCTTTCGCTCATAAAACTGAAGACGGCTTAGAGTTTTGGTTTACCAGGGATTTACAAAAACTACTTGGGTATTCAAAGTGGGTAAGTTTTTCTAATGTTATAGATAAAGCAAAAATATCTTGCGAAACATCTGGAGAGGAAAGTCAATACCATTTTGCTCACGTCGGCAAAATGGTCGGTGTTGGCTCAGGAGCACAGAAAGAAATAGACGATATCATGCTCACACGCTACGCTTGCTACCTCAAAGCGCAAAACGGAGACTCTTCAAAGGAAGAAATAGCTTTCGCTCAAATATCAGCAGAGCATGTTACTAACAATAAAAGTGTACGATCAACATTAATTTCCCGTGGTGTAGTCCCTGAAAAATTACCAGCACTTGAAGACGTTAAAAAGGTTGAAAGGAAAGTAAAGGGTGAAAAGAAAAAAGAACTTAAAAAGATTACTAAAAAGAAGTGATGCCACCCTACACTCTCAACCCCTCTCGAAGGACCACGAAATACCTCCGCATCACCATAACCCGCGAAGGCATCATCAAAGTCTCTAAACCACGCCATATAACCACCCCTCAGATGGAAGCATTTTTAGTATCTAAATCTGACTGGATCAACTCAACCCTGGAAAAGATAAAATCCGCACAAACCAAAAATCCCGCCCAACCAAAATTAACCAAAAAAGATTTTATAAGATTAAGAGAAATCGCCTTGCACCTTGCCACAACAAAACTTGCCCTCTTCAACAAACACTATAACTTTTCTTACAAAAATATCGTCATCCGCAATCAAAAAACTCGCTGGGGATCATGCTCCCGCAAAGGCAACCTCAACTTTAACTACAAGATAGCCCTCATCCCCGAACACCTTGCCGACTACATCATTGTTCACGAGCTCAGCCACCTCGGGCAATTTAACCATTCCCACAAATTCTGGGATTTAGTTGCTGAAACGATCCCAAATCATCATGAACTCCGGAGGGAATTGAGAAATATTCATCTATAGTATCATTGACTTTTCTGTATAAAATGTTAGAATCCTCCCATCTAACACCAACATTAGAATGCACAAAACAAATAACGAAAAAGTTCTTCGACCCCTCATAGAAAGATTTGAAACTCTCAGCCATCAACCTTTCAACAACGGAAAAAGAGATTATGACCTCGATGATTTATTTGCCGAATTAGCTCAAGCAAATCTTGGTCCTGGTGAAAAAGAATTTAAACCTGTGAATACTCCAAAAGTTTGGATTCGGTGCTTCAGCTACAAAAGTTTTGACCACACGTGCAAGATTTTCCTACGTGTTAAAATAGTCAAAGGTAAAAAAGGGCAAAGTACTTTCAAGGTTGAAACTCAATTCAAGAAATAACTAAAGAAAAATCAAAATGAAACAGAAACTCCGTAATCTGATCAATGCTCTCTTAATCGGTGAGCAAATGCTTAATTCTGAACTCAAGGCTCGTCAACTCCGCTCGTTTTTTATAGAAGTTGACCAAATCTTTTTTGACGACAATAACGATCAAAATGTCATGCGAATAAGTATGCATGCAGTACCATGGTACAGGTTTGTCTACATCAATGATGTTGAAGGTATTCATATCCACATTGAAGCTTGCATTAGCGAGACAACTCAAACGGTGGATGTGAAGAAAAACAATATACCTCAAGACAACTAGTCAGCCTTTCTCGGTTTGTAAGTTATCTCAAAACTTACACCTCCTTCGGGAGGTATTTTTTTATAGTATAATTAAAGCATGAAGACCTACCAAAAAAATATTATTCTATTTGTAATTCTTTCATTGTGTATATTGGTTTATTTTTCAAAAAAAGAAAAAGAAATTATAGTACCTTCAACTGTGGCCACAACCACTGATATTTTTGTTAATGAATCTAATGAATTTTATATTATTTCTGCACGGTATCCGAAAGAGCCAAGAGACAAAGATTTTATTATGGAAAAAGATATACTTACTATCGTAAATCAAAAAAAACAAGAGTGGAAAATAGGTGGTCCTTTGTATAATGAAGAAAAAAATATTTCAGCACGAAATCCTGATGAGCCTCTATTTTTAAAATATGAATTAAATATTAAGTTTGATAAATTTGAATCAAAAGACAAGGGTACTGTTAGTTATGTATTTAAAAATTATGAATTTACAGGTGGTGCACATGGTGGTACAGGACTCATGACCTATACATTTGATAAAAAAGGTCTGGTACAAGCTGAAAATATACTCGATTTAAATGGTCCAAATTCTCTCGCACTCAGTAAAATGTTGAGAGATAAACTGAGAGATAAATTTAAAGTATTTCACGGAGAATTTTATAATGCTGAAATGTTGGATGCTGGGTTAGGTCTTCAGTTTATAAAAAATGATGCAATGTCCGCAAAAGTGGGTGAGGATACATTTAATTTTTCTTTAAACTTTAAACATTTTGTAGTGTTGGATGAAGGTATTACATTTATCTTTGGGCAATACCAAGTCGCACCATATGTTGCGGGTATGCCTGAGGTGTTGATGACTTGGAAGGAGTTGAAACCATTTCTAAAATAAAAAACCACCCCGGCGAACAATAGTAGTTCCTGCGAGGTGTTTTTTCAAAATTATTTATTAAGTGCCTTCACTCCGGCAAATACCGCTTTCTTTCCCAAGCTCTCCTCGATTCTCAAAAGCTCATTGTACTTCGCGACCCTGTCAGTTCGGCACAATGATCCGGTCTTGATCTGACCACATCCTGTTCCAACAACAAAGTGTGAGATCGTCGTATCTTCAGTCTCACCTGATCGATGTGAGATTATAGCTGTCATGCCAGCCTTATGAGCCATTTTTACTGCACTGATAGTTTCTGTAACAGTACCAATTTGATTTAGTTTGATAAGGATTGAGTTACCAGCTTTAATGTCAATTCCTTTTTGCAATCGTTCGATATTTGTTACAAAAAGATCATCGCCAACCACTTGAACTTTAGCTCCCATAAGTTTTGTAAACTCTTGATAACCTTCCCAGTCATCTTCTGCAAATCCATCTTCTATTGAAAGGATTGGA
>JACMMR010000037.1 GCA_014378965.1 Candidatus Parcubacteria bacterium
AAAATAGTCAAAATAGTCAAAATAATTATAAATTAATAAAAAACTAAAATAAAAATATGGCAAAATTTTCAAAAAAGCAAAAACCTGCTGAGGAAGACGAACTGTTAGAGGAAGATGATGATGAAAGTGTAGATTCCGATACAGGATTAAAATCTAAAAAAGGTAAAAAAGGATCAAAAGATTCAGATTCATCTATACTTGATACGATAGCAGAAATAAAAAGTCGGTTTGGTGAAGAATCAATAATGAAGCTTGGTGAAAAACCGAGGTTAAACGTTGCTACAGTATCAACCGGTTCTATCGGATTAGATGCCGCTCTTGGAGTCGGTGGACTACCAAAAGGTAGAATTATTGAAATATTCGGTCCAGAGTCTTCTGGTAAAACTACACTTGCCCTTCATGTGATTGCAGAATCACAAAAGAAAGGTGGGGTATGTGCATATATCGACGCAGAGCATGCTATGGATCCTGACTATGCTGCAAAACTTGGAGTAAACATCAACAATCTCCTTATCTCGCAACCTGATGCTGGAGAGCAAGCTCTTGAGATTACAGAGAGTTTGGTTCGAAGTGGAAAGATTGATGTGATTGTAATTGACTCTGTGGCTGCTCTTACACCTAAGGATGAGATCGAGGGAGATATGGGAGCTCATCACGTTGGAAAGCAGGCTAGACTGATGTCACAAGCCCTTAGAAAGCTTACAGCCATCACTGCCAAGAGTGGAACTATTGTAATCTTTATCAACCAAATACGTATGCAAATCGGTGTGATGTTTGGTAATCCAGAAACAACTCCCGGAGGAAAAGCTCTAAAGTTTTACACATCAGTAAGACTTGATATTAGGCGTATTGCTCAAATCAAAAAAGGTGAAGATATCATGGGAGGACGTGTACGTGTTAAAGTTGTTAAAAACAAAGTCGCTGCCCCATTTAAGCAAACTGAGTTTGATCTTATGTACAACGAGGGTATTTCACTTGAAGGAGAAATGATCGCACTCGGAGAAAAAATGAAACTTATCACAAAAAGTGGATCTTCGTATGCGTACGGTGAGATAAAGCTTGGACGTGGATATGATGCAACAAGACAGTTTTTGAAAGAGAAAGAAAATAAAGAAGTAAAAGCTAAGATTCTAAAAGAGATCAAGGATCAATTGAAGGAAGCATAAACCCTCATAAAAAAGGCGCCATACCTAAAGAGTATGGCTATTTTTTTATTCAGGTTAGCAAACATCTTAATTTAGAGTATTATATTTATCCATACTTTTTAGTAATTATTGAAATAGTTACCTCACCTAAGGTTATATAAAAAAATACAGTAAGCTTTCTTTGCGTACTGTATTTTTTATGCGACTTGTTTTGATTTATCAAAACAGAAGTCTACTTGAGACAAACTTCCCTATCCAAGATTGATATATGGAGTTAAGGCCATAAATCTTGATCTTTTGATAGCCAAGCTCAGTTTTCTTTGATTTTGAGCAGTAACACCTGATCTTTTTCTTCCTATAATTCTACCGTATTTGTTAACAAATTTGTTTAACAGGTCGGTATCTTTATAATCAATATGTTTGATACTATGCTCTGTGAAATAACACTTTTTTGACATGATTTTTATATATTGTATTTACTATTAATGATAACGTTACGTCTTAAAAAGGTATATCTTCTGGATTTATATCTTCGTCTGGATATTGAACTTCTCCTGCATCTGGAGCTGACTGATCAGCACCGTCATTATTACCTGATGGAGAAGATGCTGTAAATGGAGCGTTTGATGATCCGATGCCACCGGCTGTTTTAGCTGATGCACCAAATTGGAAACTGTCCACAATAATCTCGGTTCGATAGTTTTTCTTCCCATCTTGCCCATCCCAACTTCTTGTTTGTATTCTACCTTCAATATATATTGGGTTACCCTTTTTAACATATTGATGTATTATTTCAGCTGTTTTGCCGAACGCTACAACGTTGTGATATTCAGGTACATCTTTTTTTGCTCCTGTTGCTGCATCCTTTGTTGATCTATTTGTAGCTAGAGAAAATGAATTAACATGCATTCCTGATGGAAGTGATTTTAATTCAGGATCTTTAGTTAAATTTCCATATAATATAACCTTGTTTATGTACATAATTTTATTTTTTTAATTTAGTTTATAATTGTATGCTTCTGAACTTCGAGTTAACGAAAGCCGCACTAGCATACTAATAAGCTATGAGAAAAATTATTTCTCTTCAGTTTCTGGACTAGTTCCTTCAACAACATCTGCCACAACTTCTTCAGTTGCAACCAATGTATCAACTTCCTTTGAGTTAACTTCATCATCGTAGTTAGGTAAAATATCCTTAGCTACAAGTGTATTTTCTCTTACTGTTTTTACAATAAGATATCTTAGTGTTTCCTCAAGTTCTTTTACAAACTTTTCGAATGTCGCTAATTTACTTGCTTCTAATTCAAATTTAACCCAGCCAAAATATGCAGTTTCATACCATTTCTTTTGAGCTTTGATTGTCTTTGGAATCTCATAAGCAAGCTTAAACATATAAGGAACTGATTCAGAGATTATCTCTCCTTCTAGTTTCTCAATATTTGACTTGATTTTTGAAAATTCTATTTGAACATCAGCCTCAGAAAGGGTTGGAAGGAGATGAATTCCTAATTCATATACCTTGAAGCCTTCTTTTGTGCTTTCTATATTTTCAGTCATGAAGAACACTTTATCATATAATCCTTATTTAATCCAGTGCTTTTTAGCATTGTTATAAAAGATATCTATTACATCATTTATATCTATTTCTTTGATTTCAGCGATTTTTTTGTATATCTCTCTAACATGATTTGGATTATTCTTCTGTCCCCTGAAAGACTTCGGTGCAACATATGGACTATCGGTCTCAGCAAACATTCGTTCAATAGGAACAAATCGTACCAAATCCGCATAAGATTCAACAAAAGTAATCACACCTGTAAAAGATATACTAAACCCTAGATTAAGAAACTCTTGAGCTTCATCAATAGTGCCTGCAAAAAAATGTACATTACCCCTATATTCTTTCACATCACTCTTAAAGTTCTCCTTAAGAATTTCTAAAGTTTCCCTGTAGGAATCTCGAACATGCAGCATCAACGGAAGATCATATGTTATAGACATTTTTATCTGGCTGATAAAGATTTCTTTTTGAAAATCTTTCACTTTGTCAAGATCTGGCTCATTCAAATTATCACCTGTAATTCTAAAATAATCCAAACCACACTCCCCTATACCAGATATACTAGAATTAAATTTTTCGTCCTTTAATAAATTTTCCATATCGAATACCCCCTCTGGATATAATGGGTGTAAACCAATAGTTGACCATAATACGCCTTTATTTTCTTGTGCTAAAACTATTCCAGCTCTCGAACTCTTTTCATCAACTCCAACATTTATACCAATAACATTATTTTTTTTCATTTCCCCAATAACACTATCTCTATCCTCAGCAAAATTATCAAATTGTAAATGACAATGAAGATCAACGAATGGGTTTTTTGTTGTTATTTCGTACATATATTTTATTTTTCTATTTCTACCTTTGGAAATAAAGGCTTTACTGGCATCTCTTTATCCTGAATATGTTGAATAATACTTGATACTGTTTTTGGTAATATTGGTTGGATGAAGTAAATAATTGTATAGAATCTAATCATCATATTTTCTACTATCGTTCGAGCTTCATCAGGATTTGTTTTGAAAAGTTTAAACGGTTCTTTTGTTTGTATATCAACGTCAATTGCCGACAACTCTTTCCACAGGTTGTGGGTATAATGATTAATATCAAAATCTTCTAATGTTTTTGTTAGATTTTCTTCAAGTTTTTTATATAAATCTGTTTTATCGATGTTGTCAAAATTTACTGACACATCATATGAGATCATCATCTTTATCAAACGATTTGTAAGATTACCAAGACCATTTGATAGATAGGCATTGTAATTACTGATAATCAAATCCTCAGTTATCTCACCATCATCAAATATAGGAATATTATTTGCAAAATAAAAACGTAATCCTTCTGGACCAATCTTATTCATCATGTCCACAGGACTGATAACA
>JACMMR010000038.1 GCA_014378965.1 Candidatus Parcubacteria bacterium
AGAAACGATACAACTGGCGAAAGCATTCTTGTATCAACACAAACTTTTGCCAAATATTTTTATAACAAGGATTCTTCAAAATTTTGGAAGAGCCAGTTTAATTGGGAAAAATTGGAGAAGGATTTTATAATAGATAAGCAGTTTGTAAAACTCAACGATTCCGTGGCAGGTTACCGATACAGTTTGCTCGACACAAACTCTACCAGAAAAATTATGGGTCTTGATTTCCTGAAAAACAATCGAATGTTCAGGATAGCTACCTTAACAGATAATGTAGGCAAAGAAAGTTTTTTTATAAAAAAATTCTTCGACTCTTTTTTGCCAGATACAACACATTTTGGACTATCGGTTTTTGAGAACAAACTCAATCAATTTTTTGATGATTATTACAGCAAGGATTCAGCAGTAAAGAAAAAAGCAAACAGTGCCTTGTCCAATATATATTATGGATCAACAGGCTTTTATAAAATTAAAGAAGCAGTAAATAAGTTGAAACTTGGCGACAAGGATTATTTTGATTTGAAGAGCCGATTTATTTATGAATTGGGATACATTGATGATAGTTGCTGCACCAGCCAAGTAGTGGCTTATTTAAAAGATTTGTACAATCAAACTGCTGATACCAGTTCGTTTCAGAACCCCGTGGTTATTTCTTTGGCACGTTTAAAAACACAAGGATCCTACACGTTATTAAAGGAATTGCTGGTACAAGATCCACCAGTTTTTGGTGGTGATTATGGCTACACAGATATTTTTACAGCCATGCATGATAGCCTTGCTTTGGCCAAAACCATGTTTCCCGAAATATTGCAATTGGCTTCGCTTGATGATTATAAAAAGCCTGTAAACGCTTTGCTAAGAACCTTGGTGGATAGTGGTTACCTAAAATCTACAGATTATGAAACCTATTATAGCAAACTTTATTTCGATGCAAAAATAGAGTTGAAAAAGCAGCAGGGCAGAGATGAAAAAGTTGTAGAAAAAGAAAACAATAAAGATGAAGAGGAAAATAACACCAATGGAAATTTCAGTACTTCCAGAAATAGATACAATAATGATGCTGGTACTGGTAATATAGATGACTACGCCATTTTATTAATGCCTTTCTATGACAAATACCCGGCTGTGCAAAAATATTTTGACAAACTTTTATTGAGCAAGGATGATGCATTGAAATTGAACACGTCTATTTTGATGTTGCGTAACAATAGGAAAGTACCAGACTCGATTTTTGAAAACCTCGCAGCCAAGGATCAATTTAGGAGCCGATTATTAAAGGATTTGGAAGACATAAAAAAAGTCAATCTTTTTCCATCAAAATATAAAACACAGGAGCTTGTTGCAAGATCATTGCTGCTTGCAAACCAAAACCGTGAAAAATTTTATTCAATTGAATTGTTTGACAAAAAATTGATTGAAGTAAAGAACAAAAGAGGATGGGTTTATTTCTTTAAATACAAATTGAAGAAAGCCGATGAATGGCAAATGGGCATTAGTGGCCTGCAACCTGAAAACCTTGCAGAAGTAAGCAGCAACGACGATTTGGTGAAGATGCTGGACAAGAAAGTTAGAGACGATGAACCTGTTATGGAGCAATACGAAAAGAAGTTGAAGCAATTAATTTTTTCATTGCGAAAAAGTGCCGCCAATTTTTTCAACGATAGAGATTACAGAAGCATGATTAATGATTATGACAATTGATAGCAATTTAATTAGTTAAATAGAAACAAAAAATCATTTTAAAGTTGTTAACAGGATTTATTTTCTAACTTCTTTTTTTTATTTTTTAGCCCTTAGTAATTCCTTTTGGAATAGAGGCTATCAAGCTTTTTGTATAAGCACTAGCAGGATGGTTGTATACATCTTCGGCATTGCCTATTTCTTCTATTTTGCCTTTTTGCATTACCATAATTCTATCACTGATATATCGCACAACCGACAAGTCATGAGAAATAAATATGGCAGTAAAACCAAACTCTTTCTTCAAATCATTCAGCAAGTTTAAAACCTGTGCCTGCACACTTACGTCCAAT